>CAKZQE010000131.1 GCA_937139465.1 uncultured Gammaproteobacteria bacterium | reverse complement strand
TTCACGCCGACCCAACTGCCGGCCAAAGCCGGTACCAACCAAATCCAGCCGTGAACGCTGCCGCTGGCAATGCCGCTAAACAAGGCGCCGATATTGCATCCAAATGCGATGGTTGCGCCGTATCCCATGAGCACGCCGCCCAGCGCCGCACCTGCCAGGGGCAGTATGCGCACCGCACCGGGTTGGAACTTTCCGGTCAGCAAGCCTGCGCCCACGGCGCCGGCAATTACGCCAAGGTTCGGCATTAAAAAGGTGTCTAGGTACCAGGGTTGCTCAAGCCGGCTCGCCATCAAATCCGATGACCAAAAACCGCTAAAGTCCAAATCCCACTCCCAGCCCTGGGCTAGGTCAAGTTGCGTGCCGATCAGGGCGAAGCCTTGCGCCGTCGACCAGGGGCGACCGCTGACCAGCAAAATGCCGAGGTTGACGGCAGCCAATACCAACGCGGCAATAAGCACAGGGCGCGATTTGGGGTCTTTGAACCACTTCAGTGGACCTTTCCCGGCCAGCACAAACAGCGCAGTCAAGCCGGCCATCAACAGGGCGGTACCCAACCAGGGCCCAAAGCTGACGGTCAGTGATTCGGCAAAAAAGATGGGCGCGTCGAGCCAGTCGTCGTAGTCGCGGATCGCCAACATGGTTCCAAGGCCAAAGGCCGCGAGCACCGCCAGCGATTGAATTCGGCCTTGGCCAAGGTGAAACAGCGACCCCGACGAGCAGCCGTTGGCGATTTGGGCGCCCACGCCAAAGATAAAGGCACCCACCAATAGGCTGACGCCCACGGGGCGCACGAAGCCATTTAGGTCAGGCGATGTTGCGATCAAGGGCGCCATAATCACCGAGGCGCTACCGATCATCAGTAGTTGAGCGCGAAACAAGCGTGTCGACCGCCCAGTCACTAGGTCACGCCACGCCGTGGCGAAGCCAAAGGACGCCACCAAGAAGGCAACGCCGGCCACCATGCCAAGGGCGAGCAGCAGTGTTTGGTTTACCGAGGTGTAAATAACAGCCGCGGTCAGCAGGCCGACGAGCATCAAGGCGCCGCTGACTTGGGCGACCGTTTTATAAGATAAATTCATCGCGACAGTTTACTGGGGTCAATCCGGGGCTTCTATGGCGTTTTTAGAACAAAAAAAGCCCGGGATATACCCGGGCTTTATAACAACGAGGGGTTGTTTAGGCTTCTTGGATCATCGGAATAGCGGTCTCAGCAGCTTTCACGAACGAGTCCATTTGGTCGAAGTTCATGTAGCGGTAGATTTCGCTCGACATGCTGTCCAAGTCCTTGGCGTATGACATGTACTCATCAAAAGTGGGGATCTTGCCAATGATGGAAGCGACAGCCGCCAGCTCCGCGGATGACAGGTACACGTTCGCGCCGTCGCCCAAACGGTTGGGGAAGTTACGCGTCGAGGTCGACACCACTGTTGAGTTTGGCGCGACGCGGGCTTGGTTACCCATGCACAGCGAGCAACCCGGCATTTCGGTGCGAGCACCGGCTGTACCGAAGATGTTGTAGTAGCCTTCCTCCATCAGCACATGCTCGTCCATACGGGTCGGCGGGCTGATCCACAAGCGGGTGGGGATGCCACCGGTTTTCTTCAACAATTCACCAGCAGCGCGGTAGTGACCGATGTTGGTCATGCACGAACCGATAAAGACTTCATCAATGGCGGTGCCGGCGACGTCAGACAGTGTTTTCACATCGTCCGGGTCATTCGGGCATGCCAGGATGGGCTCTTTAATTTCGTTGAGGTCGATCTCGATCACGGCGGTGTATTCCGCGTCGGCATCGGCGCTCATCAACTCGGGGTTATCCAGCCATTCTTGCATTGCTTTGATGCGGCGGCCGATGGTGCGCGGGTCACCGTAACCTTCGGAAATCATCCAGCTCAACATGGTGATGTTGGAGTTGAGGTATTCTCGGATAGGCGCTTCGTCCAACTTAATGGTGCAACCAGCGGCGCTACGCTCAGCGGATGCGTCTGAGAGTTCGAACGCTTGCTCAACCGTCAATGACGGCAGTCCTTCGATTTCCAGGACGCGGCCGGAGAAGATGTTTTTCTTGCCTTCTTTACCAACCGTCAGCAGACCTTCTTGGATGGCGGCGTAAGGAATCGCGTTGACCAAGTCGCGCAGGGTAACACCAGGCTGCATGTCGCCTTTGAAGCGCACCAGTACAGACTCCGGCATGTCCAGAGGCATGACACCGATCGCCGCGGCGAAGGCCACGAGGCCGGAGCCTGCGGGGAAGCTAATGCCGATGGGGAAACGGGTGTGTGAGTCGCCACCGGTGCCAACTGTGTCAGGCATCAACATGCGGTTCAGCCACGAGTGGATGATGCCATCGCCAGGGCGCAGCGAAACACCACCACGGTTCATGATGAAGTCAGGCAGGGTGTGCTGAGTGTCAATGTCAACGGGCTTGGGGTAAGCCGCCGTGTGGCAGAATGACTGCATCACCAGGTCGGCGTTAAAGCCCAGGCAAGCCAGTTCTTTCAACTCGTCACGGGTCATCGGACCGGTGGTGTCCTGCGAGCCGACTGTGGTCATCTTGGGTTCGCAGTAGGTGCCGGGGCGAACACCTGCAACGCCACAGGCTTTACCAACCATTTTCTGGGCCAGGGTGAAGCCTTTGCCGGTGTCTTCTGCGGTGATTGAGCTGCGGAACACTGTGCTCGGTTCCAGCTTCAAGTACTCGCGGGCTTTCTGAGTGAGGCCACGGCCAACGATCAGAGGGATACGGCCGCCGGCACGAACTTCGTCCAGCAACACTTCGGTTTTCAGCGCGAACTCGGCAATGGTCTCGCCAGCTTCGTTAACGGCTTTGCCCGCGTACGGCATGACGGTAATGACGTCGCCCATGGACATCTTGGTGACGTCCATTTCAATCGGTAGAGCGCCAGCATCTTCCATGGTGTTGAAGAAAATCGGAGCGATTTTTCCGCCGATGCAGACACCGCCTGAACGCTTGTTCGGGATGAAGGGGATGTCATCGCCCATGTGCCACAACACGCTGTTCGTAGCTGATTTGCGGCTTGAGCCGGTACCGACCACGTCGCCCACGTAGGCAATGGGGTGGCCTTTCTCTTTCAGCGCTTCGATGGTCTGAATGGGGTTTTCCATGGTTTTGTGCAGCATGACCGTGGCATGCAGCGGGATGTCCGGGCGGCTCCATGCGTCAGGGGCCGGTGACAGGTCGTCGGTGTTGGTTTCACCGGGCACTTTAAAGACGGTGACGGTGATTTCTTCGGCCACTTCGGGTTTCGAGGTGAACCAATCTGCGTCAGCCCAAGACTGCATGACGGCAGCGGCGCGCGCGTTGCCGGCGTCAGCTTTTTCGGCCACGTCGTGGAATGCATCAAACATCAACAAGGTGTGCTTGAGGGCCTCGGCCGCGATGTCACCGACCTGGTCACTGTCCAGCAGCGCAACCAGGGGCTCGACGTTGTAGCCGCCCAGCATGGTGCCCAGCAGTTCCGTGGCTTTCTCTGCGCTAATCAGGGCGCAGGATTCCTCGCCTTTGGCGACCGCCGTCAGGAAACCGGCCTTTACGTACGCCGCGTCGTCAACACCAGCAGGCACGCGATGGGTTAGCAGTTCAAGCAGCACGTCACCCTCAGCACTGTCGCCGCCTTTGATGGCGTCGATCAGGTCCGCCGTTTGCTTGGCGTCCAGGGGCTTGGGCGGGATGCCTTGAGCGGCACGTTCTTCTTCGTGTTTGCGGTATTCGGTCAGCACAAATGCGTCCTCTTTGGTCGGAATCGGAAGGGTGCGGCACCGGGCCCCTTGTGAGGGCGGGCGTGCGGCGCACAAAAATGTTGCGCGTGAATTATAGGGAATAACGGCTGTACTTGGAATTAAGGAATTGGTCTAGGCCGGCGGCGCCCCCATACTGGCGGGATGATGCGAACGAAAACTCCTTGTCTGGGCATGTGCTCAACCACCTATGGCGATCTGGTGTGCCGCGGTTGCCGGCGATTTGCCCACGAAGTGCGTGACTGGAACCGCTACGAAGAACCTGCAAAGCGCGCGGTCATGAGCCGGCTCGAATCGCTTCAGGTGTCATTAATTAGCTCGGTGCTTGAGGTGGTCGATCCGCAGCGGCTGTGGGCCGTATGTGAGCAGGCCAAGGTGCGTGGGGCGCGACCCGAGCAAGACCCGCTGTGCTGGGCTGCGGAGCTTTTACGCATGGGGGGGCACCATGTCCAGCGCTTGGACGATTTGGGGCTGCGGGCGATGCCGGCCTGGGAGCATCGACCCGTTGGCGAACTGGCCGATTGGCTGGTGGCTGCGCTGTACGCGCGTGCAGAAGCTGAATACGATCGCCTGCACGCCAATCACCTAAGGTTTTAATAATGCATGACCTGAAAACCGTATTAACGTCACTGCGCGTTCCGGTGGTCGCAGCCCCAATGTTTCTGCTGTCCCAGCCTGAAACGGTGATTGCCTGCTGCCAGGCGGGCGTTATCGGCAGCATGCCGGCGTTGAACCTGCGCACCAGTGAAGCCCTCGACGAGGCGCTGACTGCCATAAGCGCGGGCATTCCGGCGGGTGCACCCTACGCTATCAATTTGATCGTGCACCCCTCCAACCCGCGGTTGAAAGCGGATATCGCCATCGTTGCTAAGCACCGTGTGCCGATTGTTATTACCTCACTCGGCGCCGTCGCCGAGGTGGTCGATGCGGTTCACGCCTACGGTGGTCTGGTCTGGCACGACGTGACCACACGGCGCCACGCGGAAAAGGCGGTGGCCGCAGGGGTCGATGGCATTGTTGCGGTGGCGGCGGGTGCCGGCGGGCATGGCGGTCAACTCAGCCCCTTTGCCTTGGTTTCCGAAATTCGCCAGTTCTTCGACGGTACCTTGTTGCTCGGCGGTGCGATCAATCACGGCCGAGACCTGTTGGCCGCGCAGGTCATGGGCGCCGACTTGGCCTACATGGGCACGCGATTCATCAATACCCAGGAAAGCGCCGCGGGTGACGACTACAAAGCCATGGTCTCAGCCTCCAGCGCCAGTGATGTGGCCTACACCGACCAGGTCTCCGGCATCCCGGGAAATTTCTTGATTCCATCGCTGCGCGCCGCGGGTGTCGAGCCGCGCCAATGGGGCGGTAAGCCGGTCGACCTGGGCAAAGAGCTCAGCGTTCCAGAGGGCGGAGCGAAAGCATGGAAGTCCCTGTGGTCGGCGGGCCAAGGCGTCGGCAGTATCAGCGACTGTCCGAGCGTTGCCGAGCTGGTTGAGCGTTTGGAGCAGGAGTATCAGGCCGCTCGGGAGTCGATCGGGTAGCTAGCCTGAGCCCAGACCCCGGTCGGTCGGCTTCGTACCAGCAGCGTGCCGTTAAATTCGTCGAGCAAACTGCGCAACAAATCCAGTCCGATGCCGAGACCTTGTGCATGCTGGCTTGCGCCCATGCCGGGGCCTGTGTCGATGACGGTTAAACGCAGCCAGGCTGATGATTGGCTGACTTGCAGGCGTACCGCCCCGCGCTTGGTGGCCCCTAGGGCGTTTCGAACCAAATTATCCGCCGCGATCATGGCAACTTGGTGACACGGTGGCCAATCATCCACAGCTGGCGACACAGCGACGTCGAGTGAAACGCCTGGGCCTCGCATGTTTTGCCACGACGGCAGTAAATAAGCGAGCTGATCACGCAGTGAGTGCGTCGGCACGGTAGTTGCGCTAAACCAAGCCTCCAGCGCCCTCAGGCAGGCGCCGGCGCCATGGATGTCACCCTGGTCCAGCAAGCGCCGCGCTGCGATGGACAAATTGCGTGCGTCGTGGCGGGTTTGATCCAGTCGCCTGCGCGCGGTGTCCGCGACTTGGCGGGCTTTCACCTCGCCTTGGGTGGCTTGATTCAGGGCTTGGCCCAGGTGCCAAAGGCTTGGCGTTTGGGCGTCACGTTTGGCGTTCGGTGTCAGGGGCAGGGCAAATCGAGTCATATAACCAGTATCAATGGAGCCTTTTACGCATCCCATTGGCCGCAGGTATCGCCTTTGTGGTCGCAGATCGCAATAATGCGGCCCAGTAAAAGGAGAAGGCCGTGAATTACCCCACATTGGAAGAGCTGGTCGGCAATACGCCACTGGTCCGCTTGCAACGCCTGGTGCCTGAGGGCGTAACCGTTCTCGGTAAAATGGAGGGCAACAACCCCGCCAGCAGCGTGAAGGACCGCGCGGCCTTGTGGATGATTAACGAAGCCGAACGCAGCGGTCGCATTAAGCCCGGGGATCGATTAATCGAGGCCACCAGTGGCAACACCGGCATTGCACTGGCGATGGCCTGTGCCATCAAGGGCTACCGGATGTGCTTGATCATGCCGGACAACTTAAGTGTTGAGCGCCGGGCCAGCATGAAAGCGTTCGGGGCTGAACTCATTTTGGTGTCAAACGGCATGGAGGGCGCGCGCGACCTGGCCGAGTCCCTGGAGGCAAAGGGCGAAGGCATTATTTTGGACCAGTTCGCCAACCCCAATAATCCACAGGCCCACTACGATTCCACCGGACCCGAAATTTGGCGCGACACCGGCGGAGAGGTCACCCACTTCGTCAGTTCGATGGGCACAACGGGAACGATTATGGGCGTGTCGCGATACCTTAAAGAGCAGAACCCAAAGGTTCAGATTATTGGTTTACAGCCAAATGAGGGCTCCCATATCCCTGGTATCCGGCGCTGGCCGTCGGCTTACATGCCGAAAATTTTTGATCCGTCGCGGGTCGATCGGGTCCTGGATATCTCCCAGGACGAAGCCGAGGAAACAACCCGTCAGCTGGCCGCGCAGGAGGGCATTTTCTGCGGGATTAGCGCCGGAGGTGCGGTGGCCGGCGCCCTGCGTATCGCCCGTGAAAACCCTGGCGCCACTATCGTCACCATCATCTGCGACCGCGGTGACCGTTACTTATCAACTGGAGTGTTTCCCACCTAATGGCTAAACGTAGAGCGCCTCGCCGCAAAAAAATGCCGGAGCCGTTTCAGGCGACGGTTGATCGCCTCAATGAACAGGGTCGCGGGGTGGTCGAGCACGACGAGCGCGTGGTGTTTGTCTCCAATGCCCTGCCGGGTGAAACCGTCGACGTGCACGTTCACAACCGTTGGAAGGGGCACGGCGAAGGTCGTGCCATGGCCGTTGCAAACCCAAGCGCTGAGCGGGTTGAGCCAATCTGTGAGCATTTCAATGATTGCGGCGGCTGTGCCTTACAGCACTGGGCGCCGGAGGCACAGATCGCGTTCAAGGACACTGTGTTGGAGACCTTGATCGCCGATGCGGGGGTTGCCCAGGCTGAGCACCGACTGCAACCGCTGCGCGGCCCACAGCAGGGATACCGGCGTAAGGCGCGCATGGGCGTGCGTTGGGTCGCCGCCAAGGACCGAGTTCTGGTCGGCTTTCGGGAAATCGCAAGCAACTTCTTGGCCGTTATCGACAATTGCCAAGTGCTTGATCCGCGCGTCGGGCTGCATCTGACCGACATCGCGGCGGCCATTGCCAGCACGTCGATCAAGGACCGTATTGCTCAGATCGAAGTCGCTGCGGGCGATCAAGCCGTTGCCTTGGTGTTTCGCGTGCTCGATCCGCCGAGCCAGCAGGACGTCGCGCGCCTGGTCGAATTGGGCAAGCGTTTTGGGTATCACATCTGGCTGCAGCCCAAGGGTCCCGATACGTCGCACCGCATCTATCCCCTGACCGGTCCGGAATGGCTCAGTTATGAGCACCCCGACTATGGGCTGCGTATGCGCTTTCACCCTCACGACTTTACGCAGGTCAATGCCCCTATGAATCGAAGCATGATGACCCAAGCGCTGGCGCTGCTGGAGTTATCCGCCGAGGATCGTGTCTTGGATCTGTTCTGCGGGCTGGGCAATTTCACCCTGCCGCTCGCCCGCCTTGGGGCCGACGTACAGGGCTTTGAGGGGAGTGAGGCGCTGGTCGCTCGGGCGAAGGAGAACGCCGAGCGCAACGGTTTAGGGACGGTCCCCTTTGCCGTGGCCGATCTCTATAGTGATGCCTTCGCGGCAAGGCACTTGCCTAAGGCCGAGGCGGTGTTGTTAGATCCCCCCCGCTCCGGCGCCGAGGCCCTTTGCGAGGATCTCGCCAGCACCGGGGCGCGCCGGGTGGTGTACGTGTCCTGCAATCCCAAAACCCTGGCGCGAGACGCCGCCGCGCTGCAGCGTCAGGGGTACCGGCTGGAAGCCAGCGGCATCATGGATATGTTTCCTCATACGAATCACGTTGAGTCCATGGCCCTATTTATTCGAACGGCGCCTCCCTCCGGCGCCTAAGACAGCAGAGACGAGGGGCGAGGTGTGGTTAAGGTAAAGGATGATCGGCCCCGCACCGCAACCGGTGAGGTGGATGTGGACG
>CAKZQE010000130.1 GCA_937139465.1 uncultured Gammaproteobacteria bacterium | reverse complement strand
ATGCCCAGCGTGGTGTAGCGCTTTAAATGCTCGACCGAGATAAAGCCTTCTTGGTGGCTCAACTTAACGTCTTTGACGGTCACGTCATTTTGCTGATCGACCCAGGCACGGCCGGGGCCATGGTCGACCCGAAGCGTGGTATCAGGCAGACAGGCGTGGTCTTCAGCCTCGGGCAACTTTGGCAACTCGAGCGCACGCCCCACCAAGGTTGAGGCGACGTAGGCACCATCGGCCAGGGCCGCAGCCGTGCTCATTTTTCCGTTGGCTGCACCGGCGACGGACATGCCAGGCGGCAACGCATCGCCGGGCAAAAATGCCTGCAATTGATCGTCCCAGACCGGACGTCCGCGCTGATGGCAGGTCAAATGCACGTTGGGGTTCCAGCCGCCCGATACGCCAAGCGCCTCGCACTCGATCCATTCCACACGCCCATCGCTGCGCCGCACCTGTATGGCGGTCAAGCCAAGTTTGCCGCGGGTATTCAGCACCGCTTCACCCTGGCGCGTGTCGATAACCGCCACCACGTCCACACCCAGTGCCTTCAGGTCACTGGCCGTTCGCAGGCCATCGTCGTTGTTGCTGAACACGGCGACGCGCTGCCCGACCTTGGTGGCCCAGCGGTTAGCGTACGCACGCATCGCCCCGGCCAACATGATGCCGGGGCGGTCATTGTTCTCGAAGGCGATCGGCCGCTCGGTCGCCCCGGCGGCCAACACGGCGTGCTGGCTATATATACGCCATAGCGTCTGACGCGTTTGGTGAGGACCGGCAGCAGCCAAATGATCGGTGTTGCGCTCAAGCGCCGCATACACACCATGATCGAAGGCACCAATCGCGGTGGTTCGCGTCATCAGACGCACGTTGTCCATTGCCTTTAGTCGAGCGACCACCTGATCGACCCACTCAGTGGCCGGCGCGTCATCGAGGGTGAATTGCTCTGCGTTTAAACGGCCGCCGAAGCGGCTGTCTTCGTCGAGCAAAATAACCTGCTGTCCGGCCTCCCCAGCCACCAGCGCCGCCGCAAGCCCCGCGGGGCCTGCGCCAATAATCAGGGTATCCGCGTAAAGGAAGCCCTTGTCGTATTGATCGGGATCAGGGTCCATCGACAGGCGCCCGAGGCCCGCTGCGCGACGAATGGCTGGTTCGTACAGTTTTTCCCAGAACTTTTTTGGCCACATGAAGGTTTTGTAATAAAACCCGGCCGACAAGAAGCTGTGGAAGCGGTCATTAATGCCCAGTGCATCAAATGCCAGCGACGGCCACCGATTTTGGCTGTTGGCAACCAGCCCATCGAAGAGCTCGACCGTGGTGGCACGGGTGTTGGGCTCTTTGAACGCGCCTTCGCGCAGTTCCACCAACGCATTGGGCTCTTCGCTACCGGCTGTCAGGGGGCCGCGCGGCCGATGGTACTTAAAGCTGCGCCCCATCAGCCGCACGCCGTTCGCAAGCAGTGCCGATGCCAGGGTGTCACCCTGAAAGCCCGTGTAGCGCCGGCCATCAAAGGTAAATGTTAGTGGTTGGTTGCGGTCGATCTGACCGCCTGAGATCCGATTGTCGGTCATGACGAAGCGACCTCGCTAGCCAGTTCGGCACTCAAAATTTCATGGGTCAAGGTGTTGCGAGTCACCACCAACCACGAACGGTCGCCCTGTTCGTGGAACCATAACTCGCGGTGAATCCCTGCTGGGTTATCCCGCAGGTAGGTGTAATCGTGCAGCGCGGCTTCGGCGTCATCAGCCATGCCGTCGGGCCGGTTGATCAGGCTCGCGTCGCCTTTGTAGACAAATTCCTGAGCGTCGCGCAGGCCCAGCAGTGGGTGTGGTATCAGCATCGTCTCGGCCTCAGTGCAGGTTGGGCTGTGCGCCCTGACCTTTTTCATCAATCATGGCGCCGCGCTGGAATCGATCCAGCCGGTATGCGGTCGCGGTGGGGTGCGGGGTATCCGTTGCCAGCAGGTGGGCAAAGCACCACCCCGACGCCGGTGTCGCCTTGAAGCCGCCGTAGCACCAGCCGCCGTTGAAGTACAAACCCTTCAGTGACGTACGGTCGATGAAGGGCGAGCCGTCCATGGACATGTCCATCACCCCGCCCCACATTCGCAGCAAACGGGCGCGACCGATCATGGGCATCAACGCCATGCCGCCCTCGCAAACGTCCTCAACCACGGGCAGGTTGCCGCGCTGGGCGTAGGTGTTGTAGCCGTCCAGATCGCCGCCAAAGACCAATCCGCCCTTGTCGGACTGGCTGCAGTAA
>CAKZQE010000129.1 GCA_937139465.1 uncultured Gammaproteobacteria bacterium | reverse complement strand
TCGCTTGAGCCGGGGTGGCTGCAACCGGCGTGGCCTTAACCTCAGCGGTTTCGGTTACGGGTGTAGCCACGGGCGTAGCCACGGGTGTAGCCACGGGCGTGGCCGCGGCCTTGGCTACCAGGTCTTCTTCTTCGTTGTAATCGTCCCAGCTCAGCATTCTCTATCTCTCCGAACTGTGGTTTTGTACAGTAGCGATTATTGGCACGCTTCGCAATCTGGATCATCCAGGCTGCAGGCCTTCGGCACGTCCATTCCGGCGCCTAAATCGAAATCTGTTGCCGCCTTGGTGGGAGCGGGGGCAGGCGCGGCTGCAGGAGCCGATACCACCGGTGCCGCCACCGGCGCGGGGGCTTCCGTCGTCCGTGATTTCAGCGTTGATTTTTCAGTGCCGCTGGCGCCCATCGCACGCAAGTAGTACGTGGTTTTGAGGCCGCGGAACCATGCCATGCGGTAGGTCACGTCCAGCTTTTTGCCACTGACGCCCGAGATGTACAGGTTCAGCGACTGGGCCTGGTCCAGCCATTTCTGGCGGCGACTGGCGGCGTCGACAATCCAGCGCGGCTCGACTTCGAAGGCGGTGGCGAACAGGTGTTTCAGGTCCGCAGGGATGCGATCGATTTCTTGCACGCTACCGTCGAAGTATTTCAGGTCGTTGACCATGACGTTATCCCACAGGCCGCGTGCTTTTAGCTCTTTGACCAGGTATGGGTTAACGACGGTGAATTCGCCCGACAGGTTCGATTTCACGTACAGGTTCTGATACGTGGGTTCGATCGACTGGCTAACGCCGGTGATGTTGGCAATGGTTGCGGTCGGGGCAATGGCCATGACGTTTGAGTTGCGCATGCCTTGCTTGGCGACCTTGGCCCGAATCGGTGCCCAGTCCATCGACGCGCTGCGGTCTACTTCGATGAAGTCGCTGCCGCGCTGCTTTTCCAAAATGTCGAGGCTGTCGATCGGGAACACACCCTGATCCCACAGTGAGCCCTTGTAGGTTTGGTAGGCGCCACGGTCCGCTGCCAGGTCGCTGGAGGCTTCGATGGCGTAGTAGCTGATCGCTTCCATGGTTTGGTCGGCGAAACGCACAGCGTCATCGCTGCCATAGGCGTAGCCCATTTCATACAGCGCGTCCTGGAACCCCATCAGGCCGAGGCCGATCGGGCGGTGCTTCATGTTTGAGTTTTTCGCCTGCGGGACCGAGTAGTAGTTAATGTCGATCACGTTATCCAGCATGCGGATGGCCGTGGTCACGGTACGCTTCAGTTTTTCATGGTCCAGGCCACCGTCGCGGCTGACGTGGGCTTTCAAGTTAACGCTGCCGAGGTTACACACGGCGATCTCGTCGATCGATGTGTTCAACGTGATTTCGGTGCACAGGTTGGACGAGTGAATCACGCCCACGTGCTGCTGGGGCGAGCGCAGGTTGCAGGCATCCTTGAAGGTGATCCAGGGGTGGCCGGTTTCGAACAACATGCTCAGCATCTTGCGCCACAGGTCAACCGCTTTGACGGTCTTGGCAACCCGCATTACGCCGCGTGCGGCTTGCTCCTCATAGCGTGAGTAGGCAGCAGCAAAGGCTTTGCCGGTCAGGTCGTGTAGGTCTGGGGTTTCATCGGGAGAGAACAAGGTCCAGTTTTGGTCTTCAGCAACCCGCTGCATGAATAGGTCGGGAATCCAGTTGGCAGTGTTCATGTCGTGGGTACGGCGGCGGTCATCACCGGTGTTTTTGCGCAGGTCGAGAAATTCTTCTATATCAATATGCCAGGTTTCTAGATAGGCACACACGGCTCCTTTGCGTTTGCCTCCTTGGTTGACTGCCACGGCGGTGTCGTTGGCTACCTTCAGGAAGGGTACGACACCCTGTGATTTACCATTGGTGCCTTTGATACGTGCACCCATGCCGCGTACCGGGGTCCAATCATTCCCCAGACCACCAGCAAATTTTGATAGCAGGGCATTGTCCTTGATCGAACCATAAATACCATCCAGGTCATCGGGTATGGTGGTCAGGTAACAGCTAGATAACTGCGGGCGCAAGGTACCGGAGTTAAATAGGGTAGGGGTAGAACTGACGAATCGAAGAGAAGATAGGACTTCATAGAATTCAATAGAGCGTTGTGTTCGTTGT
>CAKZQE010000128.1 GCA_937139465.1 uncultured Gammaproteobacteria bacterium | reverse complement strand
GGCGCTTTGTAGGGTGTCCGCGTTGGCATCCAGTGTGTACGCCCAGGCGCCATTGGCGGTCAGCGTCAGTGATCCGTCGTTGCCGCTATGGGACGTGATGCTGCCAAAGCGGTAGCTGATCCCGTCGGCAGGGTTGGGGTCGACCAGCGTCAGTGTGCCGCTGGCTTGGTAGCGGTCTGCGTTGGTCTCGGTGATGGTGGCCCCGCGCTCGCCACTGACCCGTACCAGGCTATCGTTCAGCGCCGTCGGATCGGCGGCGTTTTTGAGCGCACTGACCAGAGCCATATTGCCGTTAATCGCTTGGTTAGCCGCCTCGATCAATAGTCCCTGTGCAGTGGCAAAGGCGTCGCGGGCACCGGCCAAATCCGAGGTGCTCGATACGGTACTGGCGATGCTGGTGTTCACCTTAGAAATGGCAGAGACAATGTCGTCGCGCCCAATGGAACCGTTGGTATGGCTGGTGCTGGCCGCAACGATGGCTTGAATTTCTGTGCTGTCAGTCAGGTCGAGGGGGGTTCCGGCGGTCATTCGCTGCGCGATGGCCTCGAAAACACTGGCGGCGGTTTCGCCTTTATCGCCGCCACCGGTGGCTTCCGCCTCGCCCAATGCGTTCGCAAGCGTGACGATTTGATGGGCAGCCGTTTCGACGGCCTTGGCATCGTCGCTGGCGCTGTCGTCAAAGGGGTTGTAGTCAAGCAGTGCAATGGCGTCACTAAGACCAAGTGCCGATTTGACAATGGCCTCTGCCGTCGCAGCGGTTTGTCCCTGGGTGATGAGGCTGTGAATCAGGGTGGTCGTAGGGGTTACTACGCTGGCCCCTTTGGGCGCAGTTAAGGTAACGCCGTTTAGGCCCTCGCCGGACGAGGTATCGACCGTTTGTGCATCGGCTATGGCGACAATGTCTCCGTCAAGTTGAGCAGCATTAGTGGTGCTGAACGCGTAGCGCCCCGTGCTGTCCGAGCGTACTGATAGCTCGCCAGTATCGAGTCGGCCATTGCTGTTTTGGTCGATAAAGACCAGTGCGTTTGATAGCGGACCCTTAACCACGGACCCGCTCTGGTTGGTCGTCACCAGGTTGCCACTGGACAGACTAGAGGCGCCACCTGAGCCACCCCCGCCGCATGCACTAAGGCCCAAAGCCATCAGCGGTGCGCTGATACCAAGGCTGGCGTTGGGCAGAGTGATACGGCGCTTTATCATCAGTATTCTGTACGCAATGCTTGTATGAGTATCAATTTAAGATATTATTATGTTTCGAGCATGTCTATATGTTATTGAGACTTTAATGTCGGATTATCCTGTGTCAGGTACTACACCTCACCACCTCGGTTGGCTTGCGTGGATTGCGTTGTTTTTGACGGCGAAGTCGATGGCCAGTTCGTCGCCACTTCACGAGGCTGTCGGGATCATCCACGGGCACCCGCAGGTGCTGATTGCGCAGGCTAATGCATTGCGATTTGAGGCTGATGTGGCTGCGGCTCGTGCGCCTCGCTTCCCCAGTGTGGTATTCGGGACCGAAGGCGGACGACGGTTATTTGGTAACCGTGGTGACGGTCAAGCGCGTGCCACTGGCAGTAATGAATACACGGATGGCGTGTTGACGGCCCGTCAGCGCCTGTTTGACTTTGGCGCAACGGGGCGCCGGATTGCCGCGGCCGAGTTCGATGCCATGGCCGAGGGGTTGAGCGTTGACACCACGATCAATGGATTGATGTTGGAACTGCTGACCCAGGTCAACCATGACCGTCAAGCGGTGGCTCAGATCGCTCTGATCAACGACACGCGTGACGCGCTGTTTGGGCAGCTGGACCTCGCTCGTGCCCGCTTCGAGTCAGGGGTCAGCAATGGCGATAATGTTCGGGGCATGACCGTCGATTTGGCCCGTCTTCAGGCCGACGCCCAGCGCTGGCGTGAACGCCGCCGGGAGTCGCAACTCACATTGCTCGAGAAGCTTGGCCTGAGCCTGCAACAGGCATCGGCTGTGGCGCAGGCGATTGAAACGTCGTCGGTTAGTGAGCCCGCCCAAACGCTCGGGCAACAGCAGCTCGAAGCCAAAGCCCAGGCGGCACAACTGCGTTTTCAAGCGGCCAAATCAGATGCGCTCCCCGCCATTGATTTGGAACTAAAGACACGATTTTTCGACCTCGATCAGCATGGATTCTCCCGGTACGAGGGGCTAATCAATCTTGAGTTCGACATACCAGTCTTGGACGGAGGGGCGCGGAAAGCGCGTCAGCAGGCTGCGCGCTTCACGGCGGATGCACTGCGCGAGGAAGCGGCATTTCAGCGGCGTATCGATCAAGCACGTTTGGCTCAGATCGACGCGGAGTTGCTCACTCAGCAGGCCAGTCTGGCCAACTTGGCAGTCCAGCTTCAGCAACAAACAGACGGTTTAGCTGAAGAGCGTGCGCGTCAGGGGTCAACCCAAGTCGGCATCGCGCCTGTGGTGGCTAGTGTTAACCGATTACATAGCAAAAAGCAGTTTGGTTACTTAATAGATTACCGAGGCATATTAAAAGAGCTTGATACCACGATAGAAAAGTACCAAGACCTTGCTGAGCGTACCCAAGGCGGCTTTGATATTGATGATCTGAAAGGTTTGTACAATCGCATGGACACGGAATACAAAAAGCTTCCGGGGCTACACAGCGATTTATGGGCAATATTTGACGGGGTTAAAAACAAGCTCCAGCCCGCAGCATTGAGTCAAGCACTAGCACCTAAAATACAGGACGTTAACGGGAGCCTAGTTGATACGAACCTGAAAAAGCGTGAAGATTTTTATGATGCACTAAAAGCTTTCTCAAGCTGTATGAAGGTAGCACTGCAATCGGCTACCTACTTTGAAGATAAATCGTTCGACAATAAGCGTGACCTTTACAAACGAGATCTAAAGGTTTTTGTGAGTTTACGTAAAGTTGTAATGGAGTTAGCGAACGAAACCATTAATTATGACGAATACGCAGAAGATATTCGCAGTCTATTAGACAAGCATATTGCAGGTATTGAAGTTAAAGAGCCTGACGGTGCGTACTTGGTCGGTAATTTAGGAAAAGACGTTAAGCCACAGGATATGAGCGATGACGAGGCTCGTAACCAGACTGATAAAATCACAGGCCGAATCACTAAGATGATTGAGCAAGACTTAGCAGATGATCCTTATGCACAGGAATATTTCTCTAAGATGCTTAAAAAGGCGATTGAAGATGCCAAAGCGATGTTTGATGCGCCTGTTA
>CAKZQE010000127.1 GCA_937139465.1 uncultured Gammaproteobacteria bacterium | reverse complement strand
TGATGCCAAAGATTCTGCGGGGCCGGTAAAACCAAGGGCAACGCCCAATTTGACGTCTGCGATTGCGGGGGCAGACAGGGTTGCTGCGGTGGCCAGTGCCAGTAGTGTCTTTTTCATTGTTTTCTCCGAAACATCAGCTGATCGAAAGGTGTTCTTATTGACGGTTACGAAAGGTACGCAGTTTCGACGGTAAATTGAAGGCCCGGCCATTGCTTTAGGGACGATTGCCCCGATCACCTGCCAAAAGAGCGAAGATTATTGGGGCGCAGATGAGAAATTCCAACGAACATCCGGTTTTGGTGACCGGAGCGACCGGTTTTGTCGGGGCCTGGATCGTCCACGATCTTTTGGAGGCAGGGCACCGGGTGCACGCCACGGTACGTGACCTATCCCGATCCAAGCGCCTACGCCCACTGGAGGACTTCGCGGCGGACAGCCCAGGCACCTTGGAATGGTTTCAAGCGGACCTGACGCGGCCGGGTAGTTTTAGACGCGCGCTAAGTGGCTGCCGGCGGGTGATTCATGTGGCCTCTCCTTTTCTGCTGTCCGCGGGCAATCCTAAACGCGATCTTTGGAAGCCCGCGGTGGAGGGTACCCGCACCCTCTTAACGGACGTGAATGCCAGCGACAGTGTCGAACGGGTCGTCATCACAAGCTCGGTGGCGGCCATGGCAGGCGACAATGCTGACTTTTCTGGGCCCTTAACGCCGGACGACTGGAACACCAGCTCAACGCTGGACCATCAGCCCTATGCATTTTCTAAAGTCGAGGCTGAACGGCTGGCGTGGGAGATGGCCTCAGAACAGGCGCAGTGGTCGCTGGCGACCATCAATCCGTCACTGGTGCTGGGCCCTGGGTTCGCCGGCGCCACTGAATCGGGCAGCTTCGAGCTGATCTCGAACCTGATGTCCGGGCGCTTCGCCATGGGCGTGCCGCACTTCCCGATTGGCACAGTAGACGTACGTGACGTGGCAGCGGCCCATATCGCCGCCGCCTTCAGTACCGCATCAGGGCGCTTTATTGCGCACAGCCAGACCAAGACCTTGGCCGACATGGCACGCGTATTGTTAGAGCAGCGGCCAGATCTGCCGCTGTCAGCACGCACCCTACCGACTTGGCTGCTGTGGCTGGTTGGACCCGCGGCGGACCCAAGCTTGACCCGGCGCATGATCCGCCGAAACTTTGGCCACCCGTTTGATGCGGACACATCGCAAACCCGGGCGCAGCTGGGCGTAGCGTTTCGCGACACCCGGGGCGCGCTGGCAGCCATGGCCCAACAACTGACGCACTAGATGCGACAACCTATGTCGCAATCGTGAGCATGGCCGTCGTTTTTGCCGGGCACGATCAGCGCATGAAACGATTCGGATTTTTATTGCTGCCCCAGTTCTCGCACTTGTCGTTCGTGTCCATGACAGAGCCCATGCGCATTGCCAATCGACTGTCGGGGGAAAAGAAATTTGAGTGGGTGTATTACTGTTTAGACGATGCCCCGGCCCAGGCCAGTGACGGCATGCAGTTCACCCCGCACCGATCCATGGGCGACACCGATGACTTGGATGTGCTGATTGTGGTCGCGGGCCTGCTGGTTGGAACCGACCTGCCGGATTCGGTGTACAAATGGCTGCGCGGCCTCGCCCGCGCCGGCAAGGTGCTGGGCTCGACATCATCAGGCAGTTACGTGCTGGCCAACGCGGGGGTGCTACGCGGACGCACCTGCACGGTGCATTGGGATCAGCGCAGTGGGTTCATGGAGCGCTTCCCCAGTGTATTCCTGTCGAACAACCTGTTTGAGTTTTCCGACAAGCGCTGGACCTGCTCTGGTGGCGCAGCCGGGCTCGACTTCACGCTGGAAATCATTCGCCGCGAGTTTGGCGAGGTGCTCGCCAAGAGCGTGGCCGAGCAATGCGTTCACCCGCATATTCGTGGCGCCCATGACCAACAGCAAATGTCGCCGATTTCGCGCTACAACATCCATAACCCGCGGCTACTGCAAGCGGTGACCTTGATGGAGGAACACATCGAGTCGCCCATGACCATCGACCAAATTGCCAACCAATCCAGCGTTTCCAAGCGCCATCTGGAACGCCTGTTTGATCAGCACCTGGGTCACCGGCCGGCCCGGTTCTACACGGAACTGCGGCTGGGCCATGCCCAGAAACTGTTGCGCCAGACCACCTTGCCTGTGGCCGAGGTTGCGATACTCTCTGGTTTTAGTACCACGTCGTATTTTACGCGTCGCTACAAGGGCCACTTTGGCAAGTCGCCCAAAGATGACCGTATTGAGTAATGCCTTTTTTGTTTGGAGCCCCCATGCGTTTGAAAGCCCCCCACCTGTTTGAGCAACGTGCCTTTATCGCTGGCGTCTGGACCGATTCTGACTTGCGAATTGATGTCACCAACCCCGCTACGGGCGAAGTACTGGGCTCGGTGCCGGCCCTAGGCGCGAGCGAAACCCGCGCCGCCATCGACGCCGCCCAGGCGGCCTTTGGTGCGTGGAAAGCCACCACCGCCAAACACCGCGCCACGGTGCTCAAGCGCTGGTTCGAGTTGATGATGACGCACCAGGAAGACCTTGCGCGGATCATGACCCAAGAACAGGGCAAACCCTTAGCCGAAGCCCGTGGCGAAGTGGCCTATGCCGCCAGCTTCCTGGAATGGTTTGCCGAGGAAGGCAAGCGCAACGCCGGGATGATGATGCCGAGCCACAAAACCGATGCGCGCATTATCGTTCAAAAAGCGCCGGTTGGTGTGGTCGCGGCGATCGCACCTTGGAACTTCCCGCTCGCCATGATTACCCGTAAAGCGGCACCTGCGCTGGCTGCGGGCTGTACCTTCGTGATTAAGCCGTCGGAGCTAACACCGTTTTCAGCCCTGGCGCTGATGAAGCTGGCCAAAGAAGCCGGCGTCCCGGATGGGGTGCTTAGCTGCGTGACGGGCTGGGCCGAGGACATCGGCCGCGAGATGACGTCGAACAAAACGGTTCGCAAGGTGTCGTTCACCGGGTCAACCCGCGTCGGCAAGCTGTTGATGGAGCAATCGAGCCAGAGTGTGAAGCGCCTGTCGCTGGAGCTCGGTGGCAACGCCCCCTTTATTGTCTTCGACGATGCGGACTTGGATGCGGCAGTCGCCGGCGCCATGGCCTCGAAGTACCGAAACGCGGGTCAAACCTGTGTCTGCGCCAACCGTTTCTATATCCAATCGGGTGTCTACGATGCCTTTGTCGAGAAGCTTACGGCCGAGGTCGCCAAGCTGAAGGTGGGCAATGGGCTGGATGAGGGTGTTACCCAGGGGCCGCTGATCAACGCCGCGGCGCTTGAGAAAGTCGAGCGTCACGTCGCCGACGCCGTAAGCCGTGGTGGCACCG
>CAKZQE010000126.1 GCA_937139465.1 uncultured Gammaproteobacteria bacterium | reverse complement strand
TAGGGCTAATGATTGGACATCCTCTACTTCATTTTTGACAACGCGGACCGAATTCTTGGGCTGACGCTGGATCACATCGTGCTGGTTGGCATTGCCGTCGGGCTGGCCATTTTAACTGGCGTTCCTATCGGTATTGCCATCACGCAAAACGAACAGGTTGCAGCCAGCGTCCTCTACGTGGCTTCGGTCATGATCACCATCCCTTCCATCGCCTTGTTCGGGCTAATGATTCCAATTTTGTCGCTGATCGGCCACGGCATCGGGGCCGTTCCCGCCATCATTGCGGTGTTGCTCTACTCACAGCTTCCCATCATCCGCAACACCTACGCTGCCATCAACAATGTCGATCCAAACATCCGAGAAGCGGCTCGTGGCTTGGGCATGAAACCGATGGAACGTTTGTGGGCCGTCGAGCTTCCGCTGGCGGTTCCGGTCATCATGGCCGGTGTACGCACCGCAACCGTCATGAACATCGGTGTCATGGCGATTGCGGCCTACATCGGCGCCGGTGGGCTGGGCACCCTGATCAGCCGTGGCATTTCACAGACCGACCCGCGTCAACTGGTCGCTGGCGCGCTCGCGGTCAGCCTACTGGCCATTGCCGCGGATTATGGGCTCCTGAAGATTCAGAAACGACTGACACCGAAGGGCTTGACCCCTGGCACCAACGGAGCCGCGCATGATCACGCTTGACCAACTCACCAAAATTTTTCAGACGCCCGACGGACCGGTGGTCGCCGCCGACCACGTCGACATGCATGTGCCAGCCGGCGAAATCTGCGTACTGCTAGGCCCCTCGGGATGCGGTAAAACCACCACGCTGAAAATGGTCAATCGCATCATCCCCGCCACGTCTGGGCGGGTGCTGATCGATGGCCAAGACACCACCACCATGGACACCATCTCGCTGCGAAGGGGCATTGGCTACGTCATTCAGCAGGTCGGCCTTTTTCCCAACATGACCATCGAGGAAAACATCAGCGTGGTGCCCAAGTTGCTGGGCTGGCCGAAGTCGAAATACCTGGCGCGGGCGGCCGAATTGCTTGACCTGGTTGCGTTGGACCCGAATGCCTTTTTGAAGCGCTACCCGAACGAGCTCTCCGGAGGTCAGCAACAGCGCGTTGGGGTGATCCGGGCACTGGCTGCGGACCCACCGGTGATGTTGATGGACGAACCCTTTGGGGCCATTGACCCCATTAACCGCGAGATCATTCAGGATGAGTTTCTGAAGATGCAACAGGCCCTGAACAAAAGCATCCTGTTCGTCAGCCATGACATCGACGAAGCGGTAAAAATGGGTGACAAAATTGCCATCTTTGACAGCGGCAAGCTGATTCAGCTCGACTCTCCGGACAAGACACTGGCCATGCCCGCGACGCCCTTTGTCGAGAGCTTCGTCGGGTCAGACCGAACCTTGAAGCGACTGACCTTGGCTAAATCACAGTCGGTTGCAGAGCGAAACGCCGCCGCCATCGGAACCGACGACGCCCCACCCGAGGCTGGGCTGCGCCTTGAGCCGCTGTGCATCGTCGATAACGACGGACGGTTTCAAGCCTGGATACGGCCTGACTCCGCCACTGCAGAAGCGCCGCCGACCACGATTCACCCCAATCATGACCTACGAACCGCCACGTCAACGCTCTTGCGCCATGGCCTCAGCGCCTTGCCGTGCGTTGACGCTGACGGCCAGTACGTCGGACTGGTGACGCAGGCCGGCATTGCCGAATTCCTTGCCTGGCGCACCGAGCGGATGCGCGAGCAGCACGCATGAGTGGCACGCGCCTTTTTTGGCTAGCTCTGGCCGTTGCTTTGGTGGGCTGGTTGCTCAGCGACAGCGGTCGGGCCCTCGTTAACGACATCCTGTACTACCAGGAAGATGTCGAATACCTGATCAAACAACACCTGTTTCTGACCGCTGTCTCAGGTGACCTGGCGGTGGTGATTGGTCTTCCGCTGGGGGTTTGGCTCAGTCGCCCTGGCTTGCGCCGGATCGCTGAACCGGTGATGCAGGGGCTCAATGTTGGCACCACGGTCCCCACGCTAGCGGTACTGGCGCTATCTATGAGCTTGCTGGGCATCGGCACCGTGCCGGCGGTATTTGCGCTTTGCGTCGCCAGTTTGCTGCCCATTGTGCGCAATACCTACGTCGGAATACTGGTGGTGCCAGCGCATCTGATGGAAGCGGCCCACGGGATGGGCATGACGCCTCGCCAGATTCTTTGGCACGTGGAAATTCCCAACGCGCTGTCGGTTATGTTCGCCGGCGTGCGCACAGCACTAACCATTAACGTAGGTACCGTCCCGCTCGCCTTTTTGATCGGCGGCGGCGGGCTCGGTGAATTGA
>CAKZQE010000125.1 GCA_937139465.1 uncultured Gammaproteobacteria bacterium | reverse complement strand
GAGGTGGGTGACTGCCCCCGTCAGCGTCAGGTGGTGGCCGCGCTCAGGCAGCAGATTGCAGCGCACCTAGGTGCCGACCTGTCGCTGTCCGAGGACGCGCGTACGCGAGCGCGTTTGCGGGCGGTGTCGGCCGCGCTGGAGATGGCGCGAGTGCAAGCGCGGGTGCAACCGCGGGTGCAACCGCGTTCGCCGTTTGAGCATTCCGCGCCTGGTCGGTTTAACCAAGGTGTTCTGGCTGGTATTGAGCGGCTTTTGGCGTGGGTCGAGGTCGAGTACCCGGCCCCAGGCGTGGCCAGTGCAAAGGCCCACATTCAAAGGGCACGCCAGTCAGCGGATGCCTTTGGGGTTGAGGCAGGTGTTGCCACCGCCCACGATCAATGGCACGACCTCGCACTGGCGCACTACGGGCTGTTCCTCGGGTTTAGCGCTAACGATGGGGATTAGTCGCCGAGCGGTGGTTGCTGCGGCCTGTTTGCCCACGATCTGGCGTCCGGCGTGGGCTGGGGAGTCCGCGCTGTTGGCGCCGACCTGGGACGGCCAACGGGCGGGGCTGGTGTCGATTTTTCGCGACCGTATTAACTGGCAACGCTCGTTGCCGGAGCGTGCTCACGGGCTGGCGGTGGGGCCAAGCGGTGTCCTGATTGCGCCGCGTCGCTTCGCATCGACGATGCGTGTGGTCGACCCATCAAGCGGTGATACTCGGGCTGAATACCACTATCGGGACGGGCACTGGAGTAGCGGTCATGCTGTCCACTGGCGTGGCCATTGGTGGGTCGCAGAAAGCCGGGATGATCAGGGCAGTTGCATTGGTGTCTACGATAGCGGTCTGCGGCGCCTTGGCGAGCGCGTGCTGCCTGGGCTTGAACCTCACGAACTGTGCCTGCTCAATAATGAACTGTTCGTAGCGATGGGTGGCTACGATTGGCATTCGGCGGTGCCGCAAGGACCGCTCAATTCAGGGCGCCCTGACAGTCGGCTACTTCGGCTGACGGTCATTGGTGACCTGCAGTCGTGGGTGGCGCCGCCGGGTGTTTCCTGGCGGCACCTCGGTGCGGATTCCGGTGGACTGTGGATTGGGTCGCAGAACACGCGCACTGGCCCCACCCTGTATTGGTTTAATGGCGCCTCCGTGGTGTCCGTCGCGCGGGGGCCGGTTAACTACGTCAGTAGCATTCAAGACGGCGACCTTTGGGCATCCTCGGAATCCTCTGAGGCGGCGTTGGGCGGGGCCCCGACGACCTTAAGCGGTGCCTCGGGTGTGGCGCGTGTGGGTGGCATTGCTGTGGCGACAACGCGTTTGGGCGCGATAGCCTGGGGTTCACAGGTCTTCCAGACTGGGTTCGCGTTCGACAATCATTGTTTGGCGATCTAGTCCACCTAGACTGCTAGACTGGCGTTTTCGGGGTTGGGTCAGTCTTCACATGGCAGTGGGTGTTTTCGATAGCGGATTGGGCGGTTTGACCGTACTGGCAGCAGCCCGGCGCCGGCTGCCTGCGACCTCGTTTGTGTACCTCGGCGACAACGCCCACGCCCCGTTCGGCGTGCGCGACCCGGATGACATTTACCAGTTGACTCGACGCGGCGTCCAAGCCCTGTGGGATCAGGGCTGTGACTTGGTGATTCTTGCCTGCAACACGGCATCGGCCGTCGCCTTACGACGCCTGCAAGAGGCTGGCCTGCCGTCGGGTAAGCGGGTGTTGGGCGTGTTTGTGCCGCTTATTGAGACCCTGACCGGGCGTGGCTGGGGTGACACTTCACCGCCGACCATGGCCGCTGGCTTGCAGGTTGCGTTGTTTGCAACGCCTGCGACCGTTTCAAGCCGTGCCTTCCCTCGGGAGTTGGCTTATCGCGCGCTGGGAATTGATGTTGAGTCCCAGGCCTGCGTTGGGTTGGTAGACGCGATTGAAGCGGGCGATCACGCCGAGGCCGAAGCGCTGGTGGTGGCGCATGTGGCCCAGTTGCAGACGAAAATGCCCTCGCCGGACGCGGCCGTATTAGGTTGCACGCATTATCCGCTGGTCGAAAACGCCTTTCGAGAAGCCCTGGGGCCGTCGGTTCGCGTCATCAGCCAACCCGAGGTGGTCGCCGCCAGCTTGGCGGACTATTTAGAGCGCCACCCTGCGTTCAACGACACCGATGCGGCGCAGCGATTTCTAACGACCGGTGACGTATCGAGCGTGTCTGTGCAGGCGCAAACCTTTCTGGGTGAGCCCATCCGCTTCGAGCCCTGCGTGACCTAGAATTACAGCCCCGTCTCAAACATTAGAGACCGGTGCGAATCAAACCGGCCTTTTGGGCTTTGCTAGCTGGGAGTGGCGGATCCGAGCGGTATTCCGGCGTCTTGGATAACGTTCACTACGTCCTCGTAGGTGGCCCGGATCGGCATGGGGCCCATCGTTGGGGCATCGCCTTGGTAACTGGGGTGTTGAGCGTTGACCACGTCCAGCAACACGTCGATGTGAATCAGTTTGTCAGCGCGGCACTGCGCCGTCTTGATGAGTTGGACCAGGGCCTGGACCAAACGTCGTCGTAAAACTTCTTGCGCGACCACCTTAGTCCTCCATAGCTACTGTGATTGAGTAACCAGTGTAGGGGGTTGCGGTGTGAAGGGAGCTTTCGCAGCGCCGAGGTGATAGGGAATAGTTTCCCTGCCGGACGCTGGTGCCGCCTTGGTGCCACGAACATCCGGCCCGTGTGCGACCTAGCATGACTGTTTCAACCCGGTATGGCATAGCTTGATCTATTTCTTGTTGATATCTATAAGTCAGCTTAGGCGTGGTCTGTGGCTATTTCCAGAATCTTGGCTGTCCAGGGGTACGTCCGACCTGGCAACGTTTTTTGTGCTCGAAAATAGGGAATGAAAAACCCAAGCGTGGAAAAAACTACGCACGGGTTGTCTATTAAAGTGTCAGGTTGATTCTAGCTGTTCAGGTTCCTGTCCAGTCAGATTTAACGCGGTCCAGTTAACTCCGACTTCAACGGCGCCGGCCACTATCTGCATGCGTATGGTTCATCGACCATAGCGGCGAACCAGAAGGCAGTGACCGTGCGTTGGCATCCAGCTCCAGGTCACCAGGAGTGAGAATCCCTATGAAAGTCCTAATCGTTGATGATTCAAAGACGATCCGAATAAACATGCAGCGGCTGATGCATCGCATTGAGCTTGACGCTGACGCGGTCGACAGCGGCCCGGCGGCGCTGGCCTACCTAGCCGAGCACAGCGTAGATTTGGTGGTGACGGATTTTAATATGCCGCATATGAACGGTATCGAGTTAATCGCCGAGATCCGCAAGTTGCCCAAGATGCGGTTCAAGCCGATTGTTGTGCTGAGCAGCGAGTCCGACCGCGCGAAATTTCGCCAAGCTAAGGATGCCGGTGCGTTGGCATGGATGGTCAAGCCAGACAATGAGAGGGACCTGATCAATGTGGTCCGTCACGTAATGCCGATGGCCGTCAATGCGGCGGCGGCCGCACGATGTGAAGAGGCGGGGGGGACAACGGCCTAAGGCCGGTGTGACCTGAGACACAGACGGTTTTGATCGCACGGTGGCGGGCGTTGTAAATTGCCGGTCGATTATTGGCTGGGCCGTTAATGACATGATTCGACCATCGGTATTGACTGCGTTTTTGTTGTCACTCTCTAGCGTCGGCGCTGCGGCCGAGCTCTCGGCCACCGCGCCACTGGATTACAGCTTTATTTCCGGATCAGACCTGCGCGACGCACTGTCCCAGGACTCGATGGTGCTCAAGGGTTACATGTTGGGCGTGGCCGACGCGCTGAAACACAGCGCCGACCCCGAGCAGTGCTTTGTGATTCCCAACGCGGCGGATGCTGACGTCCAATTGCAAGCGGCCTATATCGCCTATTGGGGCTCGGCTCATACTCCGCCTGACGATGCGGTCACTGCGATTACCCAGGCCTTTACGGCTCATTTCCCTTGTGCGGCGCAATAGCCCGGTTCGACCAATGTTCAGCTGACTCTTATTCCTAAATTGCATAAGGTTATAGTTATAAGTGATTTAAAGAATAAGTAGGAGATTCAGCATGACTCGCCAAATCCATAGCGCGTTCCTCGCGTTTGTTGTGGCTCTTTTCTCGTTTGCCCCGGCGTCGTGGGCTGACGGCCACGCGTCCGAGTCAGCAAAGGTCTGTGCGGATGGCTCGCCATGCGCAGTCGAGGACGAAGAACCGACGGACGAGGATTTGGAAGAATCCTGCGACGAACAGGTCTTCTAAGGGTCGTTGGGTTACCAAACGCCATAACAACAAAAAGGGAAATAAAGATGATCAAGAACCAACTCATTGCTGGTGCCGTGCTGGCGCTATCGATGCTGGCTCCGCAATCGGCCAGCGCTGAAAACAAGC
This sequence comes from uncultured Gammaproteobacteria bacterium, assembly GCA_937139465.1. Lineage (GTDB taxonomy): Bacteria > Pseudomonadota > Gammaproteobacteria > Pseudomonadales > Litorivicinaceae > Litorivicinus. Next base: position 4,208 of record CAKZQE010000125.1, on the reverse strand, counting down.
CGGTCGGCATCACCCCGTCGATGGCGGAAGCTACGGTGATGCACAATGGTCAAGCGGTCACCATTATGCGCGACCAAAACAATGACGCCGTCGTTATCGATGCCTTTGCTAAAACCTCACGGCCGTGCCCGCCTTTTTGCATTCAGCCGATCAGTCTAGCGCCTGGTGTTGAGACCATCGCTGAGCCCGAGATGATCGATTATTTGGTGCGGATGTCCGGCGGTGATGACTCCATTTTGGTTATCGATTCACGCACGCCCAACTGGGTCGAACGCGGCACGATCCCTGGCGCAAAGAACCTGCCCTGGACCGACCTGAGCACGGCCCGTGGTGCTGACCCGCTGTCGATCGGCGAGATTCTGACCGACGAGTTTGGCGCCGAAGAATTCGACGGCCTGTGGAAGTTCGACAACGCCAAGACACTGGTCATGTTCTGTAACGGTATGTGGTGCGGCCAGTCGCCGACGAACATCAAATCGCTGCTCAACTTCGGCTACCCAGCCCACAAGATTAAGTGGTACCGCGGTGGTATGCAGAACTGGGCCAACCTGGGTCTGACAACCGTTAAACCCTAGATCCTAGGGAAGCATCCGAAAGGGTCGGCATGGCGCCGGCCCTTTTTTGTTGTGGAGTTGTATTTTCGAGCCGCACGATCACCACCCAGCAAATCCGTAGGCGAGCGCCGCCACGACAATGACCAGCAAACTGATCACGATCGACGGGCGTAGAAAGGGCTTTTGCCGGGCACGCTCCTGGGCTAACTCGTCCTCGCACTTAAGTGGCAACGACACAAAGTCGCGTTGATCTAGGTCCATGTCAGGCTCCGAAACGGTTTAGTCGGTACCCTAGTGAATCGGTGGGTGGGCATTCAACGGGATCGGTGCGACCTCCACTGAACCTCCATTTTTGGCTGGCCTACCCTGGGCGATGCACCCGCAGCGTCAGTATTTGAAAGGGTGACAGTGTAAATTCGGTCGCGTTAGCGCCCGATGGATCCAGCGCTCGCTCCAGCAGATCGCAGACCGTAGCCGAGTGACTCAGCCTTAAGGTCCCCGGCCGCCCATAGGCTTCGAAAGCACGAAGAATCAGGCCGTTGCCATCCTCAGCCCACTTCACCGTTGCCACGGTGACGCCGGCGCTGGTCGACCAGCGCGGCCGCTCTCCAGAAACTATCAGGGAACGATCCAAGCACACCGCCGGATCGGCTATCCGATGCCCATGGTCGATGACCTCGCCGCAATGATCACCGGGATGGGGCAATACGGAATAGGTGAAACGGTGCAGGCCTTGGTCCGCGTGCGGGTCGGGTGATGTGGACGATTTTATCAGGGTCAGCCGCAATACCCCATCGACGGCATCGTAGCCATACTTACAGTCGTTGAGCAACGCAAAGCCCTCGGCGCCGTCCGATAGGTCGGCCCAGCGCTGGGCCGGGACTTCGAACATGGCGGCGGCCTCTGCGGTGTTTCGGTGGGCGGGTCGCTCAATGTTGCCCCATTGAATGTCGTAGCGGGCCAGGTCGGTATCGATCGTCGTCGGAAACGCCACCTTGACCAGCGTGTTGGCCTCACGCCAGTCGACCTGGGTTTCAATATCCAGCCGTGCGCAGTCGCCTGCCAGGATAAAGTCTTGAACGATGCTCGACGATTGCCAGCGGCGCGTCGCGCGCAAGCGAAGCCGCAGGGGGCCCGTTTCGATCCATTCGTAGTCAACCGGTGCGTCTAGGTTGGTTTGGTGATCTTCGAAATACGCGTCAATGTCCCAGGCATCCCAGCACACAGGACGGTCGTCAAAGCACTGCCACTGGTTGCCTACGCCACTCAGGGTTTCAGTGCCACCGGTCCGGCGCGCGGACACCAGTTGGCCCGCGCCGTTTAATCGGTAACTCGCCCGTGCGTTGGTCAACACGAATCCATCCCCATCGGCGGCATAGCTAAGCGATGCGTCCACGGGTGCTGGTTGGCATAGCTGCAATGGCTGCTGTGAGTAGCCGGGCAACGCCACCGCTACCAACGCGCCACCCTCGACGGTTTGAGCGGGCAGGTTCAGCGCTTCAGCGGTTGCGCCCGTAACCAACACCAGTGATTGGGGAACCGCGCTGGGGTTCACCAGCGTGTGGCCAGGTTCACTCGTCAACGCGGATTCAAGGCCGTCGAGTATCGCGTCCACGCGCCGGTAATCCCTGTGAGCGTCGGCGAACACCTCAGCAATGGCCGTGCCGGGCAAAATGTCGTGGAACTGATTTAGGCAGACCAGCTCCCACGCCTGCTGAAAGCCATCAGCCGGGTAGGGTTGGCCATCCCAGGCCGCCATGGCGCATAGCCATTCCAGGCGCTTCAAGCGGCGCTCGGCTAGGCGATTGGCGCGTTTGATGCTCGCTTGGCTGGTGTAGGTTCCGCGGTGCAGCTCTAAGTAGAGCTCGCGCTCCCACACCGGCAGCGACGATTGCTTGCTTTTCAATTGGTCAAAGTAATGATCCAGTCGCGACGACTCGAATCGTGGCATATCCGGCTGATCGCTGAACAATCGTGCGCGTTCCAATAGGGACTCCGTCGGGCCGCCGCCGCCGTCGCCGTAACCGTAGGCGATCAACAACTCGTCTTGCGCTTCGGGCTGATGCGTCTCGGCCGCGGTACCGAAAACTTCCTGTGCGGACAGCTCGGCCTTGTAGGTGGTCGGGTGCGGCAAGTACTGGACGTCGCGTGGGGTCGTGAAGGTCTGAGCGATGACCTCGGATCCATCCAAACCGCGCCAAACAAAGGACTGCCAGGGTAGGCGATTGTATTGGTTCCAGTTCGTTTTATTGGTCAGGAAGTACTCCAGTCCGCTCAGCTTCATCAACTGCGGCAGCTGGTGGTTAAACCCAAAGGTGTCGGGCAAAAACAGCACCGGCGTGTCGACCTCGCCAAAACGCGACTGGAAGTAACCACGCCCCAGCAACAATTGCCGCACCAGGGATTCGCCGCTGGGAATGTTGCAGTCTGGCTCAACCCACATGCCGCCCGTGCACTCCCATCGACCCTCGTGAATGCGCGCTTTGATGTCCGCAAACAGGGTCGGGTAGTCGTCCTCGAAATACCGGTAAAGCTGAGGCTGGGATTGGGTGAAGGTGAATTCGGGATAGCGCTGCATTAGCATCAAGGCGTTGCTAAACGTCCGCCCGAGCTTGGCCCGGGTCTGATCGACCTGCCAAAGGTAGGCGATGTCCATGTGCGCGTGGCCGACCCCGTGCAGGCGCTGCGGTGAAGCCGGTGCCGCGTTGGCCAAACCGGCGGTCAAGGCCTCGGTCGCCCGCGGCAGCGACGCTGCCAGGCGGCCATCGTCCATCGGGTGACGCGTATCCAGCGCGCGCAGTGCGGCGTCGATTGCATCTAGCACCCGGGGGTTGGAGGCCGCTTCAAACACCTCGATCGCCACCGTCAAGCGACGGGTAAAGTCCCGCAGTGGGGCATTGACGTCCATCAGCGTGCAAGTACGCATGAACAGTTTGGTTTTCGCATTCGGGTCATGCGGCCACCCAGACAACCCTGTCCACCCGATCAGGGTGAGTCGATGCGAATGTCCGTCGATAAAGTGTTCAGGCACGGGGAGCTCGTGGTGGTGGCGATCAGCGGATCCGACGATCTCGCCGTCCAAAAACACCAGGCACTCCGGATGATTAAAGATATCCCCGGTTTCGCCCAATGGCAGGTAGAGCCTCGGCGCCACAAAGTCATTGGGATGCAGCGTCACATCGGCACCGAGGGCAAAGTTCAGCGACCATCCGCCCCAGTAAGACTCAGGCTCAACCTGGTCACCGGCATATGAAATACCGTCGGTATGGTGTTGAGGCGCCGGCAACACGGCGTAGTCGAACGCACCGATGGGTCGCTGGCGACTGAACTGAAGCGGTGCCAACCAGGTCAACAGGCGACGCGCGCGGGCTAAGGTCATCCGGTAGCGGTGTTGGGGGATCACTCGGCTTGTCCGTCGCGGTAGAGCACGCACGCCGCGCGATGATCATTGGGCCCAACCCGGTGCAAGGGTGGATCCGCCTGTCCGCACTGGGCGCTGACATGCGGGCAACGCGGCGCAAAGCGGCATCCGCGCATTGACGGGTCGCGCAGGGCTTCCTCGGCGGGAAGTTGGACCTCGCCCTGCCAGCGCTGATTGGGATCGGCTTTGGGGACCGAATCAATCAGCAACTGAACATAGGGGTGCTTGGGGTT
>CAKZQE010000124.1 GCA_937139465.1 uncultured Gammaproteobacteria bacterium | reverse complement strand
TGGCGCGGCGGTTGGCGGTGCGTTGCTGCTGACACCCGGTTTCGCCACCGACGCTTTTGGATTTGCCTGTTTGTTGCCCGGCACCCGCGCGGCCATGGGGCATGCCCTTAAACGCTGGCTGGAGCCGCGGCTGGTCGCCCGCGCCCAGTTCACTGCGCGATCATCATCGACGCAGCCACCGCGCCCTGAGGGCGACGTCTTAGACGGAGAGTTTCGCCGCGAGGACTAGCGGGACTTTTTTTTGCCTTTCCCCTTGAAACCTTTTGTGGCGTCCGCACCAAAGGGGGGCTCGGGAATTTCATGGCACCGCCGCGAACGGATTGTGCCGAGCATGGAAGCAACGGTTGCTAGTGAATACCGCAGCATTGCGTAATAACAAATTGCTTTATTGGAGAGTAAAAGCGATGAACATTCGTCCCCTACAGGATCGTATTGTGGTTCGCCGCATGGAAGAAGAAACCAAAACTTCCGGTGGCATCGTGTTGCCAGGCAGCGCAGCAGAAAAACCCAACCAGGGTGAAGTCGTGGCTGTGGGCCCCGGCAAGACGTTGGACAACGGCACCGTCAAAGCGGTCGACGTCAGCGTCGGTGACCAGGTCGTTTTCGGCCAATATTCCGGTTCGAACACCATCAAAGTCGATGGCGAAGAACTGTTGATCATGAACGAAAGCGAAATTTTCGGCGTCGTCGAAAAGTAAGATCTAGGAGAGAATTCAATGTCAGCAAAAGACGTACAGTTTGGCGACAGCGCTCGCCAGCGCATGTTGGACGGCGTAAACGTACTCGCCAATGCCGTTCGAGTTACCTTGGGCCCCAAAGGTCGCAACGTGGTACTGGACAAGTCGTTCGGTGCACCTACCGTCACTAAAGACGGTGTTTCTGTGGCCAAAGAAATCGAACTGAAAGATAAGTTCGAAAACATGGGCGCACAGATGGTCAAGGAAGTCGCTTCACAGGCCAACGACGTAGCCGGCGACGGCACCACCACTGCGACCGTTTTGGCGCAGGCGATCGTGACCGAAGGCTTGAAGTCAGTAGCAGCGGGCATGAACCCGATGGACCTGAAGCGCGGTATCGACAAAGCCGTAGCGGTGGCCGTCGAAGCCATCAAAGACATGGCGAAGCCGTGCGAAGACAGCAAAGCGGTTGCCCAGGTCGGCACCATCTCAGCGAACTCTGACGAGCGCGTTGGCCAAATCATCGCTGATGCGATGGACAAAGTTGGCAAGGACGGCGTTATCACCGTCGAAGAAGGCTCTGGCTTTGAAGACGAGCTGGAAGTGGTTGAAGGCATGCAGTTTGACCGTGGTTACCTGTCGCCTTACTTCGTTAACAACCAAGACAACATGACCGCTGAACTGGAATCACCCTTCATCCTGCTGGTCGACAAGAAAATCAGCTCGATTCGTGACCTGATTCCTCTGCTGGAAGCCGTTGCCAAAGCTGGCAAGCCCCTGCTGATCGTAGCCGAAGACGTGGAAGGCGAAGCCCTGGCGACCTTGGTTGTGAACAACATGCGCGGCATCGTTAAAGTCGCCGCCGTTAAGGCACCGGGCTTTGGTGACCGTCGTAAGGCCATGCTGCAGGACATCGCTGTTTTGACCGGCGGTACCGTGATCAGCGAAGAAGTCGGCTTGAGCGTCGAAGGCGCTACCTTGGAGGACCTGGGTACCGCTAAGCGTGTTCAGATCAGCAAAGAAAACACCACCGTCATCGACGGCGCAGGTGAAGCGGCTGACATCCAGGCGCGTGTTAAGCAGATCGAAGCTCAGATGGAAGAAACCTCTAGCGACTACGACAAAGAAAAACTGCAAGAGCGCAAAGCTAAATTGGCTGGCGGCGTTGCAGTGATCAAAGTCGGCGCGGGTTCTGAAGTCGAAATGAAAGAAAAGAAAGCGCGCGTTGAAGACGCTTTGCACTCAACCCGTGCGGCGGTCGAAGAAGGCGTGGTCGCTGGTGGTGGCGTGACATTGATCCGTGCACTGCAGGCTGTTGGCGACCTGACTGGCGACAACGAAGACCAGAACGTTGGTATCGCGCTGGCTAAGCGTGCGATGGAAGCGCCCATGCGCCAAATCGTTAGCAACGCAGGCGGCGAAGCCTCTGTCGTCGTCGACAAGGTCAAGCAAGGCTCCGGTTCATTCGGTTTCAACGCAGGCACTGGCGAGTACGGTGACATGCTAGAAATGGGTATCCTGGATCCCGCTAAGGTGACCCGCTCTGCACTGCAGGCTGCGTCATCGGTTGCAGGCATGATGATCACCACCGAAGCGATGGTCACCGAACTGCCTGACGACAAGCCCGCAGCAGCTGCACCCGATATGGGTGGGATGGGCGGCATGGGCGGCATGATGTAATTCTGCTTCGCTGAAGCGGCGTGGGGCGTCGTTGTTGCCCGATCTCGAAAATGCTCACGTGCTAGTTGCACGCTCCGCTTTTCTCGTCGGCCACGCCTAGCCCCACTTGCTCCAGCTCGCAGAATGTCGTTAGACGTTCTCGCTTTTGAAACCCGCTTGGCTTTTGCTCAGGTGGTTTTTTTGTTGGGCGCTTGGGGCAGGCGCCCCGCAACCTTCAGCCGCGGCTCATGACCCCTTCCAACAACATCCCCGCGGGATTGGGTCCCGGACTCGAGCAGGCTGCAAAATTAAAAACTTGATAGCCGGACTCGGGAATATTCACGCGGATCTTGACCTGGGACTGGGCGCCCAGTGTCTGCGTGTAGCGATTCACGTGGTCAAGAAAGGCGCCGCGATCGTCCGGGTGAATAGCCAGGATCAGTTCCGCCCGTGTCATGGGCCCGTCCGATGGGTCCCGTGCCATGAGTTCGTAAAGCCGCGCGGACCAGTTCGATTCTCCGGTCAGTGAGTCGAACGACCAGCTGCCAAGGTCCAAAAGACGTTCGATAGTCGCCAGCTGGTGTTGCTCGGCCTGACGTGGCGCATGGTGGGCTTCGATGTGGGTGGCCGCCACGGATGCCAGCCCCAACAGCGTATCAATGGCGATGTTGTCAATTTGTGCCCGCGGTTGGGTGTCGATCACACACAGGGTGCCGATCTTGAGCCCCCGTACCCGCAACGGGGCACCGGCGTAGAAGCGGATGTTGGGTGAGCCCGTGACCAGTGGATTGTTGGCAAAACGCTCGTCCTGGGTGGCATCCTTGATCATAAACAAGTCGTCTTGGCGGATGGTGTGGGCGCAAAAGGCCTGTGAGCGCGGGGTGCAATCCACATCCATGCCGACCTTGGCGGCGAAGCGCTGATGGTGGTCGTCGACGACTGACACCAAGGCAATGGGTGCGTTCCAAAGCTGCGCGGCGATTTCAGTGAGCTGCTGTAAAACGGGGTCGGTGGGTCGTCCGGTCAGGTCGATCGCGGACACAAACTCGACCCGGTCGTTCTCGATTTGCTGTGGTGTCATAGTTGAAATCTAGCACCACTGCCCGATGGCAAACTGTGAATCAATCTCGCTTTGGACCGGTGGTGGGCGGTGATTATTGACCGTGAATCAGCGCGACGTTGCGCTCAATCGCGACGGGCACCCCAGCGCCTCCGACAGCGCTGCCAGCGTTGCGCGCTCATTCGTTGCCCGCACTCCGTCATGGTCCATGCAGTGCGCGGCGGCGTCTAGCAGGGCCTTGCGGCTACTGTCGTCCGCGGCCGCCAGTGTTGAAATGGCGGCCAGCAGCTCCACTGCGGTTGGATCGTTGCAAACCGCCGCGGTGCGCAGGCGTCCAATGGCGGATCGGTAGGCACCCTCGGGGTCGCTGCAATCGCGGGCCAGAAACCGAAGTATCTGCGCGGATGCCTTGGCAACGGCAGCTTTGTTCGGGCGCCGCGCCAGGCGCCCTGATGGCTGGTTTGATAGCAACAGCTGATAGGCGATTAGCTCAAAGGGTTCGACCTGGTCATCCAGGCAAATGAGTTCCAGGGCCTGTTCGAGGCAGCGCTCGAACCGACCGTGGCGCAGGCGCCCTGCTAGTAAATTTAACGCGGCCAGCCGCTGCTCCGGTTGGCCGGCCAGCCAGGTTGCACTGAGTGTTTGCACCGCCGTGGTGGTGTCGCTTCCAAACCACTGTGACAGCTGGGTGAGTTGCTGATTGCGGGCGGCGGGATCGGTGGCCAACAGCAGCGCCCACAACCAGTGTTCAATCGGCGTGGCGTCAAAGGCCACCAGCAAGGGCGCAAGTGCTGACCGCTCCGGTGTTGCGTCGGCTGAAGTAAGCGCGGGCGCGGTCCCCGCCACGGCTTCAACAGAGGCAAGTGCGCTGACCGGCGGCGCCACGGCGCGCGGCAACAGGGGTTTGTCCATGTCCAGCGCCGGCCATAGCCGCTGAATGCGACTTTCGAGGCTCGGGTGGGTCGCCAACCAGCGTTTTATCAGCTTCATTCCGGATCGCTAAAGAAAATATGGCGGTGTTCGGAGACGTTAGGTAGGTCTGGATCGACCTGTAATCGATGCCAGCGCACGCGGTTCAGCGCCTGCGCCAGGCCCTTTGGGTTGCGCGTTAGTTGCGCGGCGGTGGCGTCGGCCAGGTATTCGCGTTGGCGCGACACACTGGCCTGAACCCAGCGCGCAAAGCCGGCGCCAATGCTGCCGATAATGACCATCAATACCGACACCAGCATGGCTTTGTTCTGGCGCCGTGCACCGCGTCGAGCCAGGCCTCGGCGGCCGATACCGGAAATGACCGTAAGGCCATAGGCCAGACCCGTAAAGCGGCTATTGAGGCGCACATCGCCATGCAGAATGTGACTGAATTCGTGGGCCACGACGGCTTGTAGCTCGGCGCGGTCGAGCTGCTCCAGCGCCCCTTGGGTGACCCCGATCACGGCGTCCATGGGCTCGAACCCGGCGGCGAAAGCATTGATTCCGGCACTGGGCAAGAGGTACACATCCGGCGGTGGCATGCCCGAGGCAATGGCCATTTCATCGACAATGTTGAGGAGCTGTTGGTGCCTTGGGTCCTGCACGGGTCGCAGCAACAAGCGACCGCCTAGGTCGCGGGCCACACCACCACCGCCAGCGTGTTTCAGCTGGTAATAGCGCCATGCAGAGGCGCCGAGGGTAACCGCCACAAAGCTACCGGCCACCCACCATGCCTCGGGGTTTAGCTCGACTCGATTGCCGTATGCCACGGCTTTATTGAACGGCATGACGGCGTTGATTAACCAGCCAATGCCCGCCCCAAGGGCAAGCATGCCCGCGATCAACAGCGCCACCATGGTTCGGGTTTGGCGGCGAGCTCGGGCTTGTTCGGCGAAAAAATCCACTTAGGTCAGTGAAACGCGCACGGCGTGGCGCGCATCAGGGGTGTCGACCTGCCAGTGTTCGGCTTTGCGGAAACCAAAGGTCGGCGCAAATAGATTGTTGGGGAAGCTCTGGATCCGGGTGTTAAATCGCATCACCGCGTCATTGAATGCTTGGCGCGCAAAGCCGAGGGTGTTTTCGGTGTGGCTCAGCTCTTCCTGCAGGTTGGCGATCAAGCTATCCGCTTTCAGGTCTGGGTAGGCTTCGGCGAGGGCGTTGAAGTTCATTAGCGACGCACTCAGAGCGGCTTCGGCCTGGCTGACTTGGCGCACGGCATTGGCGTTGGTTGGGTCAGCGGCGGCCCGTTGTGCCCGGTCGGCGGCTTGGTTGCGGGCGTCGATGACCTGCGTCAGCGCCTCGCGTTCGTGTTGCATGTAGCCCTTGGCCGTTTCAACCAGGTTGGGAATCAGGTCGTAGCGACGCTGAAGCTGCACGTCGATTTGAGCCCAGGCGTTGTCCAGCCGGTTTTTCAGGGTGACAAAGCCGTTGTACAGGCTGATGACGTAAATGATGATGGCGGCAACGACGGCCAGTCCGATCCAGGTGTCCATGGTGGCTCCTTTATGTTTCGCCTAAGTGTAGGCAACCGGCGGCAACTTAATGGGCATTTGGTGCTAGCCGCGTCGATAGTCGCGGTCTGTGCGGGTAGTGGCGGTGGTGAAAAGGCCTGGCATCCAGAGGCGGTGCGGGCGGGAGAAGCCTGACCCAAGCCGCCGCGATGGCAGTGACTTGGGCCGAGTGGAGCGTTTTACATCACCGAAGCGATTAGGCAGCGAACTGCTCGGAAACGAATTCCCAGTTAACCAGTTCCCAGAACGCCTTCAGGTAGTTCGGGCGCGCATTGCGGTAGTCAACGTAGTAGGCGTGCTCCCAGACGTCGCAGGTCAACAGCGGCGTGTTGCCTTCGGTCAGGGGGTTGCCGGCGCCGATGGTGCTGGCCAATTCGAGCTTGCCGTCAGCCGTTTTGACCAACCAGCCCCAGCCGCTACCGAAGGTGGTGACGCTGGTTTTGGTGAAGGCTTCTTTGAAGGCTTCAAAGCTACCAAAGGTTTCGTTGATGGCGTCGGCCAGGGCACCTGTGGGTTCACCGCCACCGTTGGGCGACAGGCAGTTCCAGTAGAAGGTGTGGTTCCAGACCTGGGCTGCGTTGTTGAATACGCCACCGGAGCTTGAGGTGATGATGTCCTCGAGGCTCTTGTTCTCGAATTCTGTGCCGGGAACCAGGTTGTTCAGGTTGTCGACGTAGGTCTTGTGGTGCTTGCCGTGGT
>CAKZQE010000123.1 GCA_937139465.1 uncultured Gammaproteobacteria bacterium | reverse complement strand
CATGGTGCGACCCGCAGTTTGCGTCACCGAGACAAAGTTACCCAGCCGGTCATTAGCACTAAGCGTTAAATCGCCGCCTGCATAGACAAAACCATAGTTGGTCAAATCAGCGCCGGCACCGGATGTGTCGACCGAGGCATTGCCGGTGGCGGCAATCGCCCCATCGACGCCAATGGTCAGCCCACCATCAAATGACACGTCCAGATCCGTGCCGGAGAACAACAACGAATCCAGCGTATAGGCATTGCTAATGTCCAGCGTCAGCGACTCACCGGCGTCGGCCGACAATGCGCCGGAGATCTCTTCGCCCGATGGCAAATCAAGACTTGCAAACCCAAGGTAAAGGGAGTGATAGCCCTGCAGCGTACCGGTGTTACTTAGCAAGGTTCCACGGGCGCCGGTGGTGTTCACCGTCCAGTCATCACCTGCGAACAGTGACCCTGTGCTTTGGTTATCGAGCTGGGTAAGGCTCCAGGTCGAGGTCACGCCGCTGTCCCGCAAGGACAGGGTAAAGCTGCCGGTATTCGTCAGCGATGCCAGCGTTGCATCCAAAGCCACATCACTGGTCAGCGTGCCTTTGTTAGTCACAACCGCGCTCGCCCCGCCGCTGTCATCGGTCAGGGTCCACAGGTCAGCCGAGGCAAGTGTACCGCCCACTTCATTGGACAGACTGTCAACTTTCCAAACCGCGCTGCCACTGTCGGTATCGCTGGCTGTCGCCACCCAACGCCCGTAGTTGCTCAGGCTAGGGGTCGTCAGTGTTGAGCTGACGGCCGCATTGACGATGCCCGTTGCATAGTTGGTGACGGACGTCGCCGCATCCAACGTAATTCGGTTCAATGACGCCACCGTACCCGACACGCTGACGGTATCGGCGTTGATGTCCATCAATGTCAGGGCTTTTAACACCGTGCCCTCACCCACGGTTAAGGCCAGGGAGCCATACCCGGTGCTGGACATCAAAAAGGTGTCCGCTTCCCAGCGCGTGCCGTCAAAACGCAAGGTGTCATCGATCGCAAAATCAAGTACCGCGCCGGCGTAGCGGGTGTTGTTGAACTCCGCCGGGTTATCCGTGCCGGCGTCTACCAGAGTCTTAGCATCCAGCGTCAGGTTGCCAAAGCTGTATAGCTGGCCGCCGTTGGTCACAATCGAGCCAGTGTCAGCGGTCAGCGCCATGTCGCCACCGGCGGTAATGGCCCCGTTCAGTAGCTGAATGTCCGCCGTCGCGATTGCTTCGCTGTCATTACTCGAGGTCGTAACAATCGCAACGTCGTCCGACGCCGACACGCGACCGGCAATGCTGGTCATGCCGTCGGCACTGATTCTAAAGTCACCGCGGTTAG
>CAKZQE010000122.1 GCA_937139465.1 uncultured Gammaproteobacteria bacterium | reverse complement strand
CGATCATGCAGCAAAAGGGCGAAGGCAATACCATAGATTACTTCGTTAACACTACATTTAACTATCCGACCATGGCAGAGGCCTATCGCGTGGCGGCTTTAAACGGCCTCAATAGGTTGTTGTGACCGCTTGGCGCGGTGAGGGGCCTGCATGGTTGCCACGGCTGTCCGTGCGTCCGCAGGACGTCTGGTCGTCCCGATTCGAGGTGCCGGCCAGCGGTAACGGCACACTGGACGGCCTTCGGGTAGCGGTCAAAGACTTATTTGATGTCGCCGGACACCCGACCTTGGCGGGGCGCAAAGCTTTGTTAAATACCGCGCCGGCCGCATCTAATGCGGCGGCGGTTCAGTGTTTGCTTGACGCGGGCGCAAGCCTCGTCGGCCATACCACCATGTCTCAACTCGCGTTTTCCGGTGTTGGGCAAAACCCCGATTTTGGTCGCAGCATCAGCCCCTGGAGCCCAGACGCCGACGGTCGGTTGGCCGGGGGGTCCTCCCGCGGGTCCGCGCTCGCAGTTGCCCTTGGCGAGGCCGATATTGGCCTGGGTACGGACACCGGGGGGTCATGCAGAATCCCAGCGGCTTGTAACGGGCTATATGGCTTCAAGCCGACCGCAAGTCGCGTCAGTCTTCAGGGTTGCACCCCGTTATCCCACTCCCTCGATTCGGTTGGACTCATGGCCGCCAGTTGCGACATCGGCCGGCGTGCGATGGATGTCCTATGCAGCTCCCAGCCAGCTGAACGCCCGGCGACGCTAGAGTTTTTGGTGCCTGGGTTTGTTTTAGACCGCTGTGATCGAACCGTTGCCGACGCCTTTCGCTGGGCGCTCGACCGGCTCGCCGCCGCAGGTCACTGCGTTCGTCATATGACCCTGGCGTCAGAAAAAACCTATGCCCATTTGCAATCCATGCCCAGCTTGGCCTCGCTTGAGGCCTACGGTCTCTATGGCGATCGTCGTCACAACGGCGTGTCCGACCCCAAGGTCTTCAAGCGCATCATGGTTGGGCGTTACCCGGGGAGTGACACGGTTCGTAAGATCCGTAATGACCTCGTGGGTCAGTTTAGCGCCGAGGTCGGCGATGCTTTCGTTTTGATGCCCACTTTGCCCTGGGTGCCACCGTTAACAGAGGTGGCTGAATCAGATCGCTACTTTGAAGAAATCAACCGTGACGCGTTACGAAACTGTGCATTTATCAACCTGGCGGGTGGTTGCGCTGTTGCAATGCCGCTGAGTATGCAGGTGCCGGTCTCGATGACGGTGGCGGCACCGCGGATGCAGGATGAACGTCTGTGGGCCGTTGCGGACTACCTTGACCGGATATTCAGTCAGTCTGACGCCTAAGGTCAGCTAACTTTATTTCTTTTTGAGATATTTTCTTTCTTTTGTCGTGGCTCGGTTGAATCGCTGGCAACGCTGTGGTGTCATCATGGCTTGGCCCAAGATGGGCGTTCATCGCACTGATCCGCTGGTTTCGTTTATCGCTTGTGGGGAGTGTAGACAAAGCAGCGGCCGCTCAAGGAATCAGAGCAGTCCTTTCAGGTCAGACCGCATAGGTCAAACCTGCGTGCGATAGGTCATATTCACATGGATGTGGCCTTTTTTTTGCGTGTTTTATGGCCCCGGTTTTGAAACAATGGGCGGATGCAGACTCAACAACGCCTCACCGAACTTTTGAACGACGGCTTTGCGCCGACCCGCCTCGATATCGCAAACGACAGCCACAAACACGGCAATGCACCCGACTCGGGCAGTCATTTCAGCGTGCTGATGATTAGCGATCGCTTTGCTGGGCTCAATCGCGTTAAGCGCCATCAGGCGGTGTACGCCTGTGTCGCTGAACTATTGCAAAACCCGATTCATGCCCTGGCACTGCACTTACACGCTCCGGGGGAAATCGATGAGGCCAGCGCCGCGCCAGAAGGACCAGCCTGCGGCGGCGGTGATGGACGGATAGGTTAATGGACACTACACAACACTGGGACGTAGCGGCCTTGTATCGCTTCGCGAGCGTTCCCAACGCTGAACAGTTGCGTCAACCCCTGCTGGAGTTGGCGGAATCACTGGGCCTGTGCGGCACCCTGATTTTAGGGCTCGAGGGCATTAACGGCACTATCGCCGGCAAGCGGTCAGATTTAATTGCGTTACTGAACAAGCTTGGGGAGTGGCAGCCGGCGTTGGCCAATTTGGCGCCAGCCTGGAGCGAGTCTGGGATCAAACCCTTCTTTCGGTTCAAAGTGAAAGTCAAAAAGGAAATTGTCACCCTCGACGTTGAGGGCGCCGACCCCAATGTGTCCGTCGGCACCTACTGCGATCCGGATCAATGGGACGCCGTCATCAGTGATCCTGACGTGGTGGTCATCGATACCCGCAACGACTATGAATTCCAGGTCGGCACCTTTGACCGGGCCATCAACCCAAAGACTAAGGGCTTCCGTGAATTTCCAACCTGGGTCGACGATAACCTGGACCCGGCCAAGCACAAAAAAGTGGCGATGTTCTGCACCGGTGGTATCCGCTGCGAAAAGGGCACCAGCATGATGCTCAACAAGGGCTTCGATGAGGTGTACCACCTGAAGGGTGGCATTTTGGGCTACCTTCGCCAGCGCGACGCCGAGCACAGCAAGTGGCGGGGCGAATGCTACGTATTTGATCAGCGTGTGTCGTTGAAGCACCGGCTTGAGCAGGGCAGTTACAGCAACTGCGGCGGGTGCCGTATGCCGTTGTCCGAAGCGGACCGTGAACACCCCAACTACGAGAAGGGCGTACAGTGCGGAAACTGTGCGCACCTATATTCCGAGGACGACCGCAAACGGTTCGGCGAGCGCGTTCGCCAGCAGCAGCTGGCCGCAGCCCGCGGCGAGGCGCACCTTGGGTTATCCGCCGATGCCCTGAAACGAAAGCGCCAACAGGCCCGCGCCTTGCGCCAGGCCCGCAGCAGTGCAAGTAATAGCAGCGCCCGTCAGTAACTGCGCCTAGTAATGGGGCGGCCGTTCGTCGCCCGTGTTGATGCCCAGGGATCCGCTTTCAACAGTTTTTGAGAGCTGCTTGTAGGCGGCTTCAAGGCGGGCGATTTGATTGGCTTGCTCGGTGACCAGTGCGTTTAGGGTGTCCAGCAAGTCGTCCTGAAAGGCGACTTTGGACTCTAAATCGCCTATTCGGTCATTAAGGTTTTCCGTCATGGCATTGATTCCGTTACACTTTTGAGTGTCATTAATTATTGGTACTTAAACTGCTATGAAAAGTAATGTTCGCGCCGCTGTTTTGGCGCTCCTTGGTACCGCTGTCATCGTTCTTGCCAGCGTCGCACTCAACTCGTCCACCGTCGATCATTCGGTCGCCCCGGCGGCACTGTCACTGATTACCTTCCTTGTTATCCTCGTTGCGCTGTTCGCCGATCGTAACCTTAAGCGCGCTCGCCGCCCGGTGCCTACAGGGCCCCGCGTCAAAGGCGAGATCAAGTGGTTCAATGTCTCTAAGGGGTATGGCTTCATCACCCAAGAGGACGGCGACGACGTCTTTGTTCACTACCGCAGCCTTCGCGACCAAGACCGCTACAGCATCAAAGAGGGGATCAAGTTGGTCATCATGCTTATGCGAGTCGTCCGCGCTGAAGTCAGCAACCTCCGCCAGAAACGGAAGCACCCAGTCAGTCTTGGCAATCAGCTTGCCGTTGCTGTCTTGAGTGCGAAGGATCGGATAGCCATCTTCATTCAAGATCGCAGGCACGAACACGCGCCCGTTCTTTACGTAGCTCTGGATGTCCAGGCATCGGGATACCTTGTTG
>CAKZQE010000121.1 GCA_937139465.1 uncultured Gammaproteobacteria bacterium | reverse complement strand
CATGCCGGCTCAGCAGGCGGGCTTCGAAACTGCGATGAAGTGCAACGGCAACGGCCTGTGCTTTGGGTGGGACGCGGACGAAGCCATGTGCCCAAGCTACAAGCTGACCCGCGATCGCACGCGATCGCCCAAGGGCCGGGCGATGATGCTGAAAGAATGGCGGCGCCTCCAATCGATCGGCGACCAGGCCGGCCTAAACGAGCTGGAGCCGCAGCTGGCCCAAACGCTGGATGACTGTTTGAGCTGCAAATCCTGCACCGGCTCGTGCCCGGTCAAGGTCAATATTCCGGACATGAAGTCGCAATTCCTCGAGCACTGGCACGCCACACGCAAGCGCCCCGTGCGCGACACCCTGTTAGCCAGCCTAGAGCCCCTGGGACAGCAGCTATCAAAGGCCCCGAGGCTGGCCAACCTAGCCATGAGGCTCGCCAGTCCTGTGGTGCGCGGGCTCGGGCTAACCGAGTTGCCTAGCTTTAGTCCCATCACAGCCGCTGCGGTATTGAAAAAGCACGGCATCCAGCCTTTTACCTGGGACGCCGTTGAGCAACCGGCGGACAATACTGTTGTGCTCGTTCAGGATTCGTTCACGTCGTTTTTTGATACGGCTGTGCTAGACGGCGCGATCAGTGTTTTGAAAGCGCTGGGCTACCAGGTGGTGGCCACGCCCGTGCGCGCCAACGGCAAGGGGCTGCACGTTAAGGGGATGCGCCAGGCGTTCGCCGAGTTGTCGGCATCGAACCAAGCATTTTTTGACCGCCTCGCGGCAACAGAGTTACCGCTGGTGGGCATCGAGAGCGTTGTGAATCTGATTGGGCGCAGCGAGGCGCGGGATATCGGTACCGCCGGCTGGCATGTGCAGGGTTTGCAAGAGTTTCTGGTCGCGCAGGCCTTACCCAAGCGCCTTGCCGGCGTCCAAGCGCCTGACTTGTTCGCCCACTGCACAGAAAAGACCGCACTGGGCAGCATGACGGCGGACTGGCAGGCCGTGTTTTCGGCCTTGGGCGCATCATTGCCGGTGGCACAGGTGGGCTGCTGCGGCATGTCCGGCGTCTATGGACACGAGACCGAACATCGCAACGGCGCCGTCAAACTGTTCCACATGAGCTGGGGCAGTAAAGTCGATCAGACCAGTCTGGTGACGGGCTTCAGCTGCCGTTGTCAGGTCAAGGCCATCCAAGGCGCACGGCCGCGTCACCCGATTGAGTGGCTGGCTGAACAATTGGCCGCCACAGACCGTTGACAGCGCGGGTTTGCGTGGCATAATGCGCACCCTCTGGCCTGATAGCTCAGTTGGTAGAGCAACGGATTGAAAATCCGTGTGTCGGCAGTTCGAATCTGCCTCGGGCCACCATCTTCGGAAAAGCCTCGCAACTGCGGGGCTTTTTTTCGCCTGTGGTAAGTGCACGTGCGCTATGCACTGCCGGCTCAACCCTATAAGCGGCGGGATCACCACCGCTACAGCTGCGATGCTTCAGGGGACCAGGCGCGATAATTTTCAAATGTTCTAAAACCTTGCCCCCTGACGCGCGATCGTGTTCGTCTTTATGTCTGAGCCCAGAGTATGCATGCTTGCGAGCACGCCACCATATAGCCACGGTGCCCTGCTGACCCCACTCAGTCGGCCTGGTCAGACGGCGCGTTGAGCGGCATCGGGTTTTCCACTCGCAAGTCTCCGAAAACAGGATCAATGGTCGCGAAGTGTCGCGGATCACCGCTTAGGTTTCAACGCGACACTCGAATTCAACCTGCCATCAGCGCAGCATTACCCCCAGCGGCGGTCGTATCTGTGCTTTGGGTCCGCTCTTGCACAAACCGAGTCAGATACAGCGGCCCACCGGCCTTGGGGCCCGTTCCCGACAACCCGTGGCCGCCAAAGGGCTGACTGCCAACGATAGCGCCGATCTGGTTGCGGTTTACATAAACATTCCCCGCATGAATCGATTGGGCGAACTGCGCTTGGCGCAGGTCACTGCGGGTATGAATGCCCGCGGTCAGTGCATAGCCCAGGTCATTGATGCGTTGAATGGTGGCCGCTAATTGATCCGCCTTGTAGGTGATCACATGCAGCACAGGACCAAACACCTCTCGGGCAGGCATCGCGTTGTCAGGCAGTCGCCACATCTGCGGCGCCACGAAGCGTGGATCCCGAGCGTTGTCACCCAGGTCTAAACGGGCCAAACACTGGGCGCCATCCGCCTCGATCTGGGCGACATAGTCAACAATACCCTTCGCCGCCCGCTCATCGATCATCGGCCCGACGTCCGTGGCCGGATCATCCGGCGCGCCAATGCGCAGCTCGCGCATGGCACCCTCGATCATCTCGATCTGGGCATCGGCGATGTCTTCTTGCAAACACAGAACGCGAAGTGCACTGCAACGCTGACCTGCACTTTGGAAGGCCCCTGCAATCACGTCTCGAGTCACCTGCTCTGGCAGGGCACTGCTGTCCACGACCATCGCATTGATACCGCCAGTTTCGGCAATCAAGGTCGCAATCGGCCCATCGCGCTGTGCCAATTGCACATTGATGCGCTTGGCCGTCGCCGTCGACCCGGTGAACGCGACCCCGGTGATGCGCGCATCGCTCAAAAGCGCATCACCAATAACCGGCCCCTCACCGGGCAAGCACTGCAGAACGTCGCGCGGAACGCCTGCCTGATGCAACAGCCCTACCGCCCAGGCACCGACGCGGGGCGTGGCCTCAGCGGGTTTAGCCAGCACGGCATTGCCGGCCACCAAAGCCGCTGACACTTGACCAAGAAAGATCGCCAGCGGGAAATTCCAGGGTGCGATGGCCAAAAACACGCCTTTGCCCTCGACCCAGTATTGGTTGTCCTCACCGGTCGGTCCGGGTAGCACCTTGACCTCACCCATGGTGCAGGCCTGAAGCGCGTAATAGCGCATGAAGTCTACGGCCTCACGGACCTCGGACAAGCCATCGGCAAACACGCGCCCCGCCTCGTTGGCCAATAAACGCATCGCTTCCTGTGTGTGGGCCTCAAGCAAATCAGCAGCCGCCAGCATAATCTGCGCGCGGGCTTCAAAACCGACGGCATTCCACGCGGGAAATGATTGGCTGGCGCGGTCCAGCGCCGCCTGCGCTTCGGCCGCCGTCACGTCGCTGGTTTTGACGTCCGGCACGCCTGCGTCCAACACCTGTGCCAAGTGCGGGCCCCGATCCAAATCAAGCCCGAGTGAGTTGGCCCGCTCACCAAAGAGTGCATGCGGCGCGTGCATCGGCAAGGACGTATCATTCAGGGGGTCCTGACATATCTGGCTAACCGGAATGTCATCATCCGCGATCTGGTGCACGAAGCTGCTGTTGGCTCCATTCTCCAGAAGGCGCCGAACCAAATAAGCCAGCAAATCCCGGTGCGGTCCGACCGGTGCGTAAACCCGCACCCCGACTTTGGGCTTGGCGATGGCGTATAGCGACTCACCCATGCCGTGCAGACGCTGAAATTCATAGCCATCAGTACCCAAGTCGGCAATCGCCGCCACCGTCAAAGCGTTGTGTGTGGCGAAGCAGGGGTGCACCACGTCCCGCGCGGCCATGAATTTGCGCGCACAAATCAGGTAGTTCAGGTCCGTATCGGCCTTGCGTGTAAACACCGGGTAACTGTCCAGACCGAGCGTTTGCGCACGCTTCACCTCAGCATCCCAGTAAGCGCCCTTGACCAGCCGTGGCAACAAACGACGCCCGGTTGAACGCGCCAACTCAATGACCCAATCAACGGTCTGCTGGGCGCCCTTGTGATAGGCCTGAATCGCCAATCCGAGGCCTTCCCACGAGCCCTTAATCGCCGGATCCCGCGCTAACTTGCCCAGCACATCCAGCTGCAACAACAGCCGCTCAGTTTCCTCTGCATCGATACACAGCGGCACATTGTGCTCGGCGGCTTTAATGACCAAGCCTTGAACCCGTGGGTACAGCTCACGGTCCAGACGGTCTTTTTGGTGCGCGTTAAAGCGCGGGTGCAAGGCCGACAGCTTGATCGACAAGCCATGCTTTTGATGCAGCGGCGCGTCCGGCTGGGCACACAGCGCATCCAAGGCTTCGTGATAGCTGTCGAGGTAGCGGCGCGCGTCGGCATCGGTCATGGCCGCCTCGCCCAGCATGTCAAAACTGCAGATTTCTTTCTTCGCGCCCTTCAGCGCCGCCTTGATGTCGCGGCCGTATACAAACTGGCCCCCAAGCACCGCCACGGCTTTGCGCACCATCACCCGCACCACCGGCTCACCGACGCGCTGCACCAATCCATTCCATGCGCCCTTGGGGTTCGGGGTGACAATTTTTCCGGTCACCAGCAGGGCTGCGGTCGACGCATTCACGAACCAACTGTCGGCACGGCCGCTGTGCGCCCGCCAATCCAGGCCGGACAATTTGGACTGCAGCAAACTGTCCACAGTGGCGGAGTCTGGGATGCGCAAAATGCACTCGGCGATGCACAGTAGCGCGACGCCTTCATCACTGGACAGGTTGTACTCTTGCAACAGCGACGCCACTGGCCCCTCGTCACTGGCGTGCTCGCGCACGCGCTGAACCCAATGCGCGGCCCGGTCGCGAGTTGATGAATCGATCGCGCTTGAGTCCGCTCGTAGCGACGCCGCGTAATCCAGATCCGAAACGTCATAGTCAGGGATAAATAGGGTTGATTCGATGTGCATGGCAGCCTCCGCAGTTGGGTGCAGTGTAGATCCACATGGACCGCAATTAATTCTGCATTTAAATCTCACTGCCAATCAAACAGCTTAAAATAAACCAAAAGTCCGACAAAAAATCGACGCATTAGACCCGCGGCCGAATTCAACGGAAGCCCACTGGACTCGACCCGATCCTAGGCGCAAAATCCGACTATGGACCTGGATGCTTACGACCGAAAAATCCTGCGCGCACTGCAAGCCGATGCACGCCAAACCAACCAGCAATTGGCGAACAGCATTGCGCTCTCGCCCTCGGCCTGTCTTGAGCGCGTCCGCAAACTGGAAAAGCGCGGTCTTATTCAAGGCTACCGGGCGCTACTTGATGCTCGCGCCCTGGGCATGGATCACGTCGTCTTCGTCGAGGTCACCCTGACCCGGTCAACCCAAGACGCCTTTGATCACTTCGCCCGGGCCGTCCGTGCGATTCCACAAATCCAAGCCTGCCATATGGTGGCTGGTGGGTTTGATTACTTGCTGAAAGTACGCGGCCGCGATATTCAAGAATACCGCCAATTTTTGGGCGACGTCCTCACGCGTCTGCCCGACGTTCAATCCACCCACACTTACGTGGTCATGGAAACCGTCAAAGATGGTGGTGATTTGAGCGTATAGCCGAGCCGGCCTAGCTCCTCCGGTACCGAACTTGACCTGCGCCTAACCAAGCACCATCTGTTCAACGCCCGCGCCCCGGTGCTTGTTAGCCTGTCTGATGACAGTCACGGAGCATCGCAGATGACCAAACCCACTTGGCACGACCGCAGCGTTGAATCGGTGTTAACCGAGCTGGACGCCACAACCCGCGGCCTGACGCAACGCGAAGCACAGCGACGTCAAGCCCAGTTCGGCCAAAACCAGCTACCACAACCTAAAGCAGCCAGCCCCTTGGCCCGCTTTATGCGCCAGTTTCATAACGTGCTGATCTACGTGCTGATCGCCAGCAGCCTAGTCACCGCCGTGCTTGGGCACTGGATTGACAGCGGCGTGATTCTGGCAGTCGTCCTGGCAAACGCCGCCATTGGCTTCATCCAAGAGGGCAAGGCCGAAGCCGCCATGCACGGCCTGCGCGACCTGCTTGCACCGACCGCCAGTGTGATTCGCGATGGCCACCGCAGCCGGTTGCCGAGCATCGAGCTCGTCCCCGGGGACCTTGTCGTGCTCGAAGCGGGCGATAAAGTGCCCGCGGACTTACGGCTCGTCAGCGCCAACACCCTCAGTGCACAGGAGGCCATGCTGACGGGCGAGTCCCTGCCCACTGACAAAAACACATCACCCAGCCCAACCGATGCCAGCCTCGGGGACCGGACTGGCATGTTGTATTCCGGCACCCTCATCACCCGCGGCCAGGGTAGCGGCGTCGTGGTCGCCATCGGCACCAACACC
>CAKZQE010000120.1 GCA_937139465.1 uncultured Gammaproteobacteria bacterium | reverse complement strand
TCACAGAACACTTGTTGGTCATCGATCTGGTGCATTTACTGGGCCTGAATCCACAGACCCAAGGCACGACGCTCGGCATCGGTCATGCCGGTGCCATTACCCATCGGCATCGCCTTGGAGGCCACCGCCTGGGCATACACCTGGTCTTTATGTTGGCGAAGGGCGTCAAGGGTGTGCAGCTGAACGCCTTTCATGGCGGCGGCCAGCACGGGACCGTGACAGGCCACGCAATGGGTTTGCACCAGTGCCGAGGCTTGTTCGTCGGTCAGAATGACCTCGCCAACTTCCGGCTGAGCCGGCGGTACGTAAAGCAACCACGCCAAGGCGATGGTAAGGACACCGGCCACCGGCCACTGCCATTGGCGCGCCAGACCGGTGCGCCCTTCATGGCCAAAGTTAAACCACGAACGAATGGTGGCGCCGATCAGGATGACCAACCCCACGACCAGCCATAAATCCTCGATACCGTAGGTCATGGGGTAGTGGTTGGACAGCATCATGAACAACACAGGCAACGTAAGGTAGTTGTTGAACGTCGACCGCTGCTTGGCCACCTTGCCGTACGTCGGATCCGCTTTGCCACCGGCTTTTAAGGTCGCAACGACCTTTTTCTGGTTCGGGATGATGATAAAAAAGACGTTGCCCGTCATCCAGGTGGCGATCATGGCGCCGACATGCAGCAGCGTCGCCCGGGCGCTGAAAATTTCACTGTAGGCCCAGCCTGCGGCCATCAAAAAGACAAAGATAATCGCGGCCAGCACCCACAGGTTTTCGCCCAGCTTTGATTTGCACAGCTGATCGAAAAAGACCCAGCCGCCGACCAAGGACGCCACACTGATCGCGATCGCCTGCCACGCCGACAGGTCCGCAACCGCGGCGTCCACCAGGTAGGTGTTGGCCCCGTAGTAATAGGTCACTGCCAACAGGGCAAAGCCTGACAACCAGGTAAAGTAGCTTTCGTGCTTAAACCAGTGCAGCTCCTCGGGCATCCGCTCTGGGGCGACCAGGTATTTTTGCACGTGGTAGAACCCACCCCCATGAACACTCCAGCTTTCACCGTGGGCGCCCTTGGGCAGGCCGTCGCGTTTGCGCAGGGACAGGTCCAGCCAAATAAAGTAGAACGAACTGCCAATCCAAGCGATGGCGGTGATCACGTGTAGCCAGCGCAGTAGTAAGCTGGCCCATTCCATTATGTATGCCGTCACGGGCACCTCGTCTAATTGGTCAGTGTCGCACGCAGTGTAGGGGCGCCCCGCAGCGGAATCTTTTAAATTCCATTGACAATATTATCAAATTTATTTTAACCAAAAACTTTTACAGTTCAGGTTTAATGCTTTAACTAACTTTCAGGACATGCGTCTACCCATGACGGACTACCCACGGGATTTGATCGGTTACGGCCCCAAGCCGCCCCATGCCAACTGGCCGGGCCAGGCGCGTGTGGCCGTTCAGTTTGTACTCAATTACGAGGAGGGCGCGGAAAACTGCGTGCTCCATGGCGATCCCGCCAGCGAAGTGTTTTTGTCGGAAATCGTCGGGGCCGCGGCCTTTGAAGGGCGCCGGCACCTGTCCATGGAGTCCATCTACGAGTACGGCAGCCGCGCCGGCGTTTGGCGCATTTTGGACCTATTCCGCAGCCGCGACATTCCCCTGACCGTGTTTGGCGTTGGCATGGCGATGCAGCGTCACCCAGCCGTGATCGAGCAGTGCTTAAAGGACGGCCACGAAATTGCCAGCCACGCGCATCGCTGGATCAACTACGACGGCATGACCATGGAGCAGGAGCGCGCCCTAATGGACGCCGCGATCGACGCCCACGTCCAGGTCACCGGCGAGCCGCCCAAGGGCTGGTACACCGGCCGCACCAGCGAGCACACCCGTGCCCTGGTCGCCGAGCGCGATCATATTGTGTACGACGCCGATGACTACTCCGACGACCTACCATTTTGGTCAACCCAAGTGGCCAAACCGCACTTGGTCGTTCCTTATACCTTGGACACCAACGACATGCGCTTCGCCACGCCCCAGGGTTTCAACACCGGCGACGACTTTTTTAATTACCTAAAAGACGCCTTTGACGTGCTGTACGAGGAAGGCCAGCGCAGCCCGAAAATGCTGTCCATCGGGATGCATTGCCGCTTGCTGGGACGACCGGCCCGCTTCCGCGCCCTGCAGAAATTCGTCGACTACGTGCTGGCCCATGAATCGGTCTGGGTCGCGCGCCGGCTAGACATTGCCGAGCACTGGATTCAACACCACCCCTATGGAGGCACCTAGTTGCTGAACCCTCGCCCCTCTCAGTGCAACATCGACGAATTCATTGACGCCTTTGGCAGCATCTACGAGCACTCGCCCTGGGTGGCCGAACAGTTGTACCCAAAGCTAACCCCGGAGATGGATCAGGCGCTAGTGCTGGCCAGTGCCATGGAAGCCATCGTCGATGCGGCGCCCGCAGCCCAACAGTTGGCGCTGTTGCGCGCGCACCCCGAGCTGGTCGGCAAGCTGGACCTGGCTGAGCTAACCCGCGAGAGCCAGTCCGAACAAACCGGCGCTGGGCTGACCGAATGCACCCCTGCTGAATTCGCCGAATTCCGGGAGCTGAACGAGCGCTACAACAGCCAGTTCGGCTTCCCCTTCATCTTTGCCGTCGGCGGCTTCCACCGCACGGACATTTTGGCGTCATTTCGCGAGCGCGTGAACAACGACCCGGCCACCGAATTTTCAACCGCCCTCACGCAGGTGCACCGTATTGGTCGCCTGCGCCTCACTGCCATGGAGTCCGCCGAATGAGTCACCTTAACCTTGCATCCGCCAAACTGGGCGCCCAAGCCGTCGCCTGCAGCGACGACTCCTTCGCGTCGATGGATCGGTTGCTTCAGGACCACCCGGCGGTGTGGAAAGAGGACGTCTACGACGACTTCGGCAAGTGGATGGACGGTTGGGAGTCCAAGCGCCGGCGTAGTGGCGGCTTTGACTGGTGCATCATCAAACTGGCCGTACCCGGGCAGATCGACCGCTTTACCGTCGATACCAGCTACTTCACCGGTAACTATCCCCCCGGCGCGCAAATCTGGGGCGCCAGCGGCAGCGAACAACCCAGCCACGACAGTGAGCGTTGGGTGGCCCTGTCCGACCTGTTAAGCCTACAAGGCGACAACCAACAGGACGCAAACTGCCTTGATCACGAGGGCGTTTACCAGTGGCTCAAATTCGACATTTACCCAGACGGCGGAGTAGCCCGCCTGCGCGCCTACGGTAAAGCCGTGGTTGAACGCAGCGGGGACGAGCGCATCGAGTTGTCAGCCCTGATTAATGGCGGCCGCATCACCGCGTATTCGGACGCACACTACGGCAATGTCGAAGCAGTGTTGACCGCCGGCCGCGGGGCCGACATGGGTGACGGCTGGGAAACCAAGCGCCGCCGCGAACCGGGTAACGAATGGATCATCATCGAGCTGGGCGTCCCCGGCACTATTGATGAAATCGAAATCGATACCGCACACTTTAAGGGTAACTTTCCCGGCGGCTTCACCCTTCAGGCGGCCAACATGCCGGCTCTTGGGGACCAAGCCATCGTCACCCAGGCCATGTTCTGGGACGAGCTGGTCCCCTTCCAGCCCCTGACCGCCGACAGCATTCACCGCTTTGACGTCACCTCAAACGGGCCGGTGACCCACATCAAGGTCAACAGCATTCCCGACGGCGGTATGTCGCGGATCCGCGCCTTCGGACGCCCCGCCCATGACTGAGTCCGTCGTGATTGAAACCCTGACCGCCGAGGCCTTTGCGCCCTTCGGCGACGTCATTGAAATCGAGGGCGCGCACCAGTTCGAAATCAACGACGGCTTCACCACCCGCGTCCACGACCTGTTTCAACCGGATCTACAGGGCACCGACACCCGGGTGCTGGTGAACTTCTTTCTGGGGCGCCCGCGTCCCTTGACGGTGTCCATGCTCGAACGCCACCCCTACGGATCCCAGGCTTTTATTCCGATGGATCGCCATGACTGGTGGGTCGTGGTCGCCAGCGAAGCCAACATCGACAGCGTGCGTGTGTTCCGCGCGCGCGGTGACCAAGGGGTGAATTACCACACCGGCACCTGGCACCACCCACTGTTGGTGGATCAGGCGCAACAATTTCTAGTCGTTGACCGTCAGGGTCAGGAGAAGAACTGCGACGAAGTGCACTTCGATCGCAGCCTTAGCTGGAAGCGCTAGGCCTGAAGTATGTAATTGGCATGCACTGTGCTTAGTGATAACAAGAAAAAACCAAGGAGAACCGACCAATGGCGTCAACCCTACAAGAAAATCTGCGTGACCCGGACTACGTACCACCGCTAGCCCAGGCCATCCCGCTGGGCATCCAGCATGTATTGGCGATGTTTGTCAGTAACTTCACACCCGCGATCATTATCGCTGGGGCCGCTGGCTTCGCCTTCGGTGGCGCAGACATGGTCTACATGATTCAAATGTCGATGCTGTTTGCCGGCATCGCGACGCTGTTGCAAACCGTGACCCTGGGTCAAATCGGCGCCAAGTTGCCGATCATGCAAGGCACTAGTTTTGCCTTCATCCCGGTCATGATCCCCGTGGTCAAGGGTGCCGGCATGGGCGCGCTGTTCGGCGGTATCGTCATCGGCGGCATCATCCACTTTATTCTGGGCTTCTTTATCGGCCGCATTAAGGGCTGGCTACCGCCCCTGGTCACGGGTCTGGTCGTTATCGCGATCGGCTTGGCGTTGATCCCAACCGGCATTAAGTACGCCGCCGGCGGTGTTCCGCTGATGGGCAAGGAAGCCTTCGGCGGCTTGAACCACTGGTTCCTGGCATTGGTGGTGATCGTGGTGTCACTGGGGCTGAAGTTTTTTGCCCGCGGCATGCTGTCAACTGCGGCTGTCTTGCTGGGTCTAATCGCCGGTTACCTGGTGGCCATCCCCATGGGCATGGTCAACTTTGACCGCGTCGCAAACGCCGCCTGGTTCGCCATCCCGGAACCCTTCAAGTACGGCTTTGAAATCAACCTGGGTGCCATTTTGGCCATCAGCTTGATGTGCGTGGTGTCGGCGATTGAAACGGTCGGCGACGTGTCAGGCATCACCAAAGGTGGCGCAGATCGTGAGCCGACCGCCAAAGAACTAAAAGGCGCTACGTTCGCTGACGGTTTGGGTTCCGCCTTCGCCGGCTTGTTCGGCGGCTTGCCCAACACCTCGTTCAGTCAGAATGTGGGTCTGATTGCCCTAACCGGCATCATGAGCCGTTTCGTGGTCACCATTGGTGCGATCTTCCTGATTATTTGTGGACTGATTCCCAAGGTTGGTGCACTGGTGTCAGCGATGCCCACGGCGGTCTTGGGCGGCGGCGTCATCATCATGTTCGGTATGGTCGTGTCGGCCGGTATCAGCATGCTGTCCAGCGTGACTTGGAATAGCCGCAACATGTCGATCCTGGCGATCTCGCTGACGGTCGGTTTGGGCCTTCAAGCGGTACCCAGCGCGCTTCAGCACGTCCCGGGCACCCTAAAGGTCCTGCTGACGTCTGGTCTGCTGCCCGTAGCTTTCCTAGCTATCATTCTGAACCTGGTGTTGCCTGAGGGCGACGAAGCCTAAGGGCCCAGCGTTTGAACTAGCACGCCTAGCCCTGGGGCACGATTACCCCAGGGTTTGGCCAAATCCGCGGTGTCTCTTTTCTGGACACTGCATTCAGTCAAATCGTCACCGTTGTGTCACGCCTTTGTCACATCCCACCATCAGTCTGCGCACATCGAGCAACACTGGCCGATGTAACCTTCAACGACTGAGGATGACTTCATGGACACACAATCATTTGACGAATGGGACGAGCAACACGCCCCTGAACGCGCTGGCGACACGGATTTTGACGGCGTCATGTCACGCCGCCTGTTCCTACGTGGATCAGCGACCCTAGGTGCAGCAGCCTTTGTCATGACCGCTGGCCTGGCCCCCAAGCCCGCCATGGCTGCCAGCAAAGCCGGCTTCACATTCAGCCCGATCGCCGCCAACGTGGCCGACACCGTGACCGTTCCCGACGGGTTCAGCACACAGATTGTCGTGCGCTGGGGCGACCCGATGAACTCGGCAACACCGGCCTTTGATCATGCCTCCCGCGGCACCGCCAAATCACAGGCGCAGGCAGTCGGTGACAACAACGACGGCATGGACCTGTTCGAAGTCGAAGGGCGCACGGTGCTGGTGTTCAACAACGAATACACCAACCGCAGCATCACCTTCGGCAACCGCGACTCAAAGCTGCCGGAAACTGACGATGACGTGAACAAGGGCAAAATGGCCCACGGCCTGACGCTGGTCGAGGTCACAGAACGCAACAGCCAGTGGCAGGTGGTTATGGACAGCCCGCTGAACCGCCGCGTCACCCCAGACACGGCCTTTGAAGTGGTCGGCCCCGCACGTGGCAGCGATTTGTTGAAAACCTCGGCGGACAAGGCCGGCACCCGCGTGCTTGGTACATTTAACAACTGCGGCAACGGCCGCACACCCTGGGGCACCTACCTGGCGTGCGAGGAAAACTTCAACGGATACTTCTCGGCCTCTCAGGGCGAGGGCTTCGTCCAGACCGACGCGCAAAAGCGCTACGGCATCGCCAGCGGTGGCAAAGACTGGGGATACGCGTGGGCCCAAACTGACTCACGCTTTGATGTCAGCGCCGAACCGAACGAGCCGCACCGCCACGGCTGGGTCGTCGAAGTCGATCCCGCCGGTCGCCGCCAGCCGGTCAAGCTCACTGCCCTGGGGCGGTTTAAGCATGAAAACGCCGAAGTCGTGCTGTCCAACGACGGCCACGCGGTGGTGTACCTGGGTGACGATGAGCGCGGCGAATTTTTGTACCGCTTCGTCAGCCGCGACACCTACGTTGAGGGCGGCGACAACAGCGCGCTGTTGCACCACGGCGAGTTGTTCGCCGCCAAGTTCCACGACGACGGTCGCGGTGAATGGCTAAACCTCAAAGACGCGGGCATGCAGGACGACGAAACCCTGGTATTCGCGCGCATGGCCGCCAGCCGCGTTGGCGCCACCACCATGGACCGCCCGGAATGGGTCGCCGCCAACCCGCACAAAACCGAAGCCTATGTGGCGCTGACGAACAACAAATACCGGGGTGAACGCGACTCGCAGCCGCTGAACGCCGCCAACCCGCGCACGAAAAACCCTTACGGGCACATCGTGCGCTGGGCGCCTGAGCAAGCGGATCACGGTTCGGATGCCTTTACCTGGGACGTCTATGCCATGGCAGGCAACCCGACGCTGCATAGCGACCTGATGGGCGGGTCCAGCAACATCACGCCGGACAACATGTTCAACAGCCCCGACGGACTGAAATTCGACGCCGCCGGCAACCTGTGGATTCAGACTGACGGCAACTACTCCAACGAGAAAGGCTTCGCCGGCATGGGCAACAACCAGATGCTGATGGGCGACCCGGAAACCGGTGAAATCCACCGCTTCATGGTCGGCCCGAAGGAGTGCGAAATCACCGGCCTGACCTGGAGCCCGGATCGCAAGACCATGTTCGTCGGCATTCAGCACCCCGGTGAAAAAGGCGGTAGCCACTGGCCTGAGGGCGGCGACGCCGTTCCCCGCAGCGCCATCGTCGCGGTCAAGCGCAACGACGGCGGTATTATCGGCTAGTCCCTAGGCGATCACCGCAAAGCCCAGGCACCCCTCGGTGACCTGGGCCTTTTTATGGGCGCAGTTGACGCACCATTGGGCGGATAACGAGGTGAAGAATCGAGCGCAACAACCGCCCTTGCCCTTCGCGAACAAATCCAAGCCCATTGGCCGGTTCGGCCTCGAATTCGGACATGACCGCGGCAGCCGCCGATTCAATATCGCCAGCGAGGCGGGTCACAACGCAGCGCGCACCCGGGGCGTTGACGCCCAGCTGAGCCGCCGACGCCATCAGTGTTTCCGAGGTGAGTTCCGAAAACCGATTTACCGCTCAATGCCCGGGCACAAAAGCTCGAAGAGCGAAATCGTCAACTTGAGCTCTTGGTTCGCATGATGCGGAAATGCCAATTTGGCTGCAGCTCTGAAAACAGTGCCCAGCTCGATCTACTAACTGAGCAGGTCATGGAGACAGTAGTGGACCCACAAAATTGGACAGCTCGATAAGTGCTCTCCCGGGTTATGCCGCAAGCTTAGCTGCGGCGTGGTTGTAAACGCTGTCAGGCGTTTTGTCGTTCAAACTCTGGTGCCGGCGCTCGCTGTTGTAGAAACGGAAATACGCAGCCAATGAGCGCTTCGCCGTACGGACATCGTCGTAGGCTTTTAGATAGACCTCTTCGTACTTTACGCTCCGCCACAAGCGCTCGACAAACACGTTGTCGACCCAGCGACCTTTCCCGTCCATGCTAATCTGAATGCCGTTGCGCTTGAGCACGCCGGTGAATTCATCACTGGTGAATTGGCTACCTTGGTCCGTGTTGAAGATTTCAGGCTTGCCATAAGTCTCAAGGGCCTCCTGCAAGGCCTCGACACAAAAACTCGCATCGAGCGTATTGGATACGCGCCACGATCGTCATGGTGCGCATTAAGCGCTGGACACGCTTGCGGTTGATCGGGTGACCCTGATCTTCCAGCCAGCCGCGGATGCGGCGGCTACCATAGAAGGGGTATTTCAGGTGACAACGATCAATCAACTGCATGATCTCCAGCTCCTCATCTGAGACTGGATCCGGAGCGTGATAAAACGTAGATCTAGGCACGCCCAGCAACCGGCACTGACGGCTGACAGAAAGGTCAGGATGCTCAGAATCGATCATCGCTTTCCTTTGGGCCCGTGGATTTTCACGAGCCCTCGTTCTAAAAAATCATTTTCCATCGTGAGCCTCCCGATCTTTGCGTGAAGCTGCTCGATGGTTTCTTCATCGGCGTCAGATTTTTGAGCACCCTTGCCGAAGACATCGGCTGCACCGTTCAGGAGTTGCCGTTTCCAGTCCGACACTTGATTGGCGTGCACATCAAACTTTTTGACCAGCTCGGCCATGGTCAGATCGCCCTGGCAGGCGGCCAGTGCAACCTTGGCTTTGAACTCCGGTGAATGGTTACGTCGTTTTCTTCTCATCGTGTCTCTCCTGAGCGCTTGGCTCATGTCGAGGGAAACACTTATCTTTCGGCAATTACTGTCCAATCAATGGGGCCCACTGCTGATGATCGATGGCATTGCCATCAGGTCATATAGGGTGGGCTTGGCGGCCAGTCAGTTTTCCGTAGCGCTCTGAGCTACTTGCTTCGCAAACTAGGAAAACTAGCGGGGGGCTTTTAGGGCTTTGAGATTCGGCTCGCGCGCTCTTTTCTCAAAAACAAGCACAATAAGCGAATTATGGATCGACACAATAAGCGAATAACGATACAACACAATAAGCGAATAAAAGACACGCACGATAAGCGAGAAAAACCACCATGGCGACCCCTTCCGAAAAACTGGCTGATGCATTAGAAGCACTTCACGACCTTCAGACAAACGGCTCAGTTGCCATACGCTCTGCCAATCTCTCGCGCACTCATCGTGAACGCCTCGTTCAAAATGGCTTCCTTGAGGAAGTTATCAAGGGCTGGTATGTACCAGCACGCCCCGATGAAACGCGCGGGGAAAGCACGGCTTGGTATGCGTCCTTCTGGCAGTT
>CAKZQE010000119.1 GCA_937139465.1 uncultured Gammaproteobacteria bacterium | reverse complement strand
GCGACTGAGGCGCTGAGCAGTGCGCGCCGTGCGGTCGCCCAGTGCGAGGTCGAGAACGCCCCGGTCAGCCTCCGTCGCCAGGCCCTGGTCGCACTGGCGCAGGCACTCGATACCGTCGGCGATCCGGGTACGGCGAAGCAGATGCTCGTGGACGCCCTGCACCAGGACCCCTGGTGCGCCGAGTCCCTGGCGGCCCTCGCGGATCTGCACCTGCGCACGGGCGCACCGAACGCAGCGCGCACCTGCATCGATGCCATTAAACCGCTGCAACCGCTGCTGGCCGCTGCCGTGGCCATGAGGATGCGCAGCTTTCCAAAGGCCCACGCCGACCTGATGCGACTTGAGGCCTGGGCGCGTCAGCCTGACGAGTGCGCTCAGATCCGCAGCGACCTGATGTTCGGCTTGGCGGCGGCGTGGGAAGCTCAAGAGGACTACAGCCGTGCTTTTTCCATCGCCGTGCGCGCCAACGGCGCCATTCGCGCCAACCTCAGCTTCGATCCCGAGCTGCAGCGCCAACGACACCAGCGCATGGTCACGGTGTTCAACAGCCCCAAGACGTTGCCGCCGGCGAACACCAGCCTGACACCGATATTTGTGGTCGGGATGCCCGGTGCTGGCGTGTCATGGATGACCCGAATGCTGGCGGCACACCCCAGCGTCGCCCGTGACAGCAGCACCTCGAGTCTGTCAGCGGCGATCGATAAGTTTCGCAGTGGTGATGCCGCCGAGACAGCCGCCGAGAGCGGCGCTCGTTCCCGGGCCCGACGCTATCCTGAGGGCCTGAACTCGCTGCAAAAGCAACCGACGCTGGATCTGCGTGCTGACCTGCTGGCACGCTGGCGTGCTGTGGCCGGTGACAAGCGCTACTTGGTGGACGGCACACCGCTGCACTACGAAAACATCGGCCTGATCCAGATGCTATTCCCCAAGGCCAAAATAATCGTCATGCAGCGTGATCCCCGGGCCATCACGCTGGCGAACTTTTTAAGTGACTACCCAAACCGACACGGCCCGATGGCGTTTGCCTATGACCTACGGTGGATCGGTGCCCACATTGCACACCACCTGCAGCTGATGGAGCACTGGCAGGGCCTCTATGGAAAAGCGCTACTAACCATAGATACGGACCGGCTCACCCGTCACCAGCGTGGCGAGCTGGACCGCGCCCTGGCCTACGTTGGCCTCAGCTTCAGCAGCGAATGCGAGCGTGAGGGCATGACCGAGGCCACCGCGCAAACCCACGGTGGGTCAGGTTATTGGCGCGGCGACTGGAAACACTACCAAACCTATCTGGCGCCGCTGTATGCTGAAGCCTGGGATCGCCGCTGGGCACTGACCAACCCCGACGCCTCGTCGGATAGCCGATTTCAGGAGCAAGGATGAGTGACCGCCCACTAGACGTTCGGCGCCCGGCGCCGAATGGCGATGCAAAAATACTGTTGATCGATGACGAACCCAAAGTGTTGGCGCCCTTGGCTCGGCTGCTGATCAATTCTGGGATGCGTATTTTCACCTCGACCAATGGCACCGAGGGCTGCAAAAACGCCATCGCCAACGGCCCTGATTTGATTTTATTGGATGTCGGATTGCCAGACTTGTCCGGCTTTGAGGTGCTGCGGTTGCTCAAGTCCCATCACCGCGTGGCCGACACCCCCGTGATAATGATGACCGCCGCCAACGACCACGATTCACGCGTGCGCGGCTGGACGTTAGGCTGCGTAGACTACGTGACCAAGCCGTTTCACCTCGACGAGGTCAAGCTGCGTATCGACTTGCATTTAAGCCTTAGCCGGCAAGCACGCCCAGCCGACACGGACGCCAGCGAGCCGCTCATGCTAAGTGGCCACACCAACAAAGACGAGATGCTGGTTAACGCCGCCATCGGCATTTTACGTGACACCATCGCTAACCCGCCCGGTTTGGCTGACTTGGCACGCCAGCTCGGCACCAACGAAAAACGCCTTACTCAGGCCTTCCAGCAGTGCCTCAACAGCACCGTATTCACCTGGCTTCGCATGGAGCGCCTTCGAATTGCGCATGAGCGGGTGCTCGACGGTCTGTTTTCCATGACCGAAATTGCCGAGGAGCTGGGTTACTCAGATCTGGCGCATTTTTCGAAATCATTTAAGGCGCATTACGGCGTCGCCCCCAAAAGCCTGCATTCCACGAATGCGGCGACTTAGCGCCCTGCTGCTGTGGTGGTGCACGGCCACCGTTTCCGCCGCCAGTATTGGCTCGGCGACGATTTGCGCAACTGATGCGCCGGCCTGGCCCAGCCGAGACGCTAAGTGCACCGGTGTCGCGGTGGACAGTAACAAGGATTACGCCCGCGGCGTCAGCACGCTGACCACCTGGATCACGCTGACACTTGGCCCCGTGCCAGCAGCCGAGCGTCAGCAGGTCATGGTCGTTGGGCACCCCCGCCTGGCCCAGGTAAGCCTGTGGACCGGCGATGACGCCGAACCACTGCGTGGCGGCGTTGATGTCCCCCGCGATCAGCGGCCAATCGCGGCCTCTCGCGTGGCCTTGCCTGTGACACTCAACACCGAGAAGCCGACCACCCTAACGCTGGCGGTGTTTTCAGAAACCTATGTGGACGCGACGCCGACACTTCACCTGGCGGCGGACTTTTATCGCCACCAGGGCGAGCACGATTTCTTTAACGCTATTGCCTTAGGTGGCCTGCTGCTGGGGTGCGCGGTCTCCATTATGCTGTCACTGGCCACCCGCATTAGGGCGTACTTCTACCTAGGCTTAACCCTGCTAGGCCTGTTTGCACACTTTGGCTTGCAAACCGGACTGTTGATCAACTACCTATGGCCCGGCGGCGCACCCTACTTCACCCCCACCATTGGCTTGTCAACCGGGCTGACCTTGACGTTTTTTGTCGCCTTCACCCAGGCGTTTTTTGCCCCGTCACGTATCGGTCGCACCCTTAGGTTACTCGCGCAGGCCTCCGCTGGGTTCACCCTAGCTGCCATCGGGTACAGCGCACTCATCGATTTTTCCACGGCCGTGGTGGGCTGGAGCCTTGGCACCTATGTGACTCTGGTCCTGTGCATTGTGGGACTGCTGCATGCCTGGGCCGGCGGCTCAAAACCAGCCCGCGCCATCGCCGCCGGCTGTGCCCTGATGTTTGGGATGGAGTCGCTAAAATTGCTGACCATTATTGGTGAGCAGCAATTCACCGAGACGCTCGGCCTCATGGGGCCCTGGACCGTGGTGATGACAGCGTCATTCA
>CAKZQE010000118.1 GCA_937139465.1 uncultured Gammaproteobacteria bacterium | reverse complement strand
GGCGCAGTCACGCGCATCTGCTGTTCGGCAATTGGCTCAACGAAGTCTATCAATCGACGCCCTATGACGCGTCGAAGATCGGCACATGATCGCGCCGTTTCGGCCTCGCTTTCCCTGGTGGGGCGGCGATTTGCAAACGCTGCGCAACAAGCTCGCCTATCGGCCACGCCCCTTACCGGACGAGGCCACACCCTTTACCGCGCCCACGCCCGACGGCGATCATCTGACCGGGACGCTGCACAGGCCAAGCGCGCAGGCAGATGGTGCGCTGGTCATGCTGCTGCATGGCCTGACCGGCGGTGATGGCACCGAAGGCGTTGACGTAACCTTTTTTGGCACCGCCGTTGACACGGTCCCAGAGCTTTTCAGCCCCCATTTTTGCCAGGGTGTACTCTGGCTGAACTGATCCGCGCAGGCGAACCACGTCTTCGGCGGTGTAGTCACGGCGGACGTTTTTCCAGCGTGGGTTTTCAGCCCAGTCTTTTTCGATTGCGGCGATCTGTTGTTGGCGTGATGTGCTCATCTCGAATTCCTTTTTTCCAGTTCCATGGGTGGCCGGCCATACCGATAGTGCGGTGTGTCGGTGCCTCAACGGGTTTGTCCCTGATCGTTAGAATCCTGTCAGGGCTCTTTTTTAAACCGTGGAAGCAGTGTGCAACGCACTATATGACCAGTCAAGTTACTTTAGTCTACATAATGACCACAATTAATATTTGGTCATAATCCATGTCGAGGTTACACTGCGCGGCCTATTTGGAGGCCGCTCAATGAGTCCAACCCTGACAATCTTCTTTCAAGCTTTTGTGTTGGCCGCGGGGTTAATCATGGCCATCGGTGCCCAGAACGCACACGTGTTGCGCCAGGGCATTGCGGGCCATTTCGTTGGCGTCACTGTGGTTATGTGCGCCTTTTTCGACACCGTTCTGATGACGGCTGGGGTCTACGGGTTTGGCTGGTTACTTCAAACCGTGCCAAGTCTGGAGTCTATCGCACGCCTCGGTGGCGCGGCATTTTTACTTTGGTACGGGGTACGATGCGTACGTAGTGCACTGGCGCCACTTGACGAAGTCAGTATTGAAGCCCGCGTGGCGACCAACTGGGTCGCCGCCATCACCACGGTCACCGCATTTACGCTGCTCAACCCCCATGTGTATTTGGACACGGTGGTGCTGATTGGCAGCATCGGTGGGGTCTACCAGGGGGCTGAGCGCCTGGCCTTTGCTGCCGGTGCAGTCACCGCCAGCTGGGCCTGGTTCATCTGCTTGGGATACGGCGCGCGCCTGGTGCGGCCATGGTTTGAAAATCCCCGGGCGTGGCAGGTTCTGGACGGTGTGATCGCGCTGGTGATGTTCAGCATTGCAGCGGCCCTTTTGTGGGAGGAATTCGCATGAGTCGCAAGCTATGGTTGCCCTACGCCCAGATGTCCACGGCGCCTGAGTTGCTGTCGGTGACCGGGGCGCAGGGCGCGCACTTTGAGCTCGCCGATGGGCGCCGGCTGGTCGACGGCATCAGTAGCTGGTGGAGTGTTATCCATGGCTATGCCCATCCGTCAATTAACGCCGCCGCGAAAGACCAGATCGATCAGTTTGCCCATGTGATGATGTGCGGTCTGGGCAACGATCCAGCCCAGTCCTTGGCCGAAGCTCTGGTCGAGTTAACCCCCGACCCACTGCAGCATGTGTTCTTTAGCGATTCTGGAAGCACCGGTGTCGAGGTGGCCATGAAAATGGCGGTCCAGTATTGGTTTAACCAGGGGCAGCCAAAGTCGCGGTTTATGGCTTTTCGCGGGGCGTACCACGGCGACACCACCGCGTGCATGAGCGTCGGTGACCCGGATGAAGGGATGCACTCGCGCTTTCGCGGTCTGGCGCCAGAACAAGTCTTTGCACCCATGCCCGCGTCCTGCGCTGACTGTGGCGGTGACTGTGCTCACCTTGGCGAAGTGGAGTCGCTGCTCAAGGCCCATGCCGATGAACTAGCGGCCGTAATTATCGAGCCGCTGGTGCAGTGCGCTGGGGGCTTTAAAATGCACAGCCCGGCGTTTTTGCGACGACTGCGTACGCTCACCGACACCTACGGTGTGCTGTTAATTTTTGATGAAGTCGCGACCGGGTTTGGCCGCACCGGCACCATGTTTGCGCTGGACCAAACCGGGATTTGTCCGGATCTG
This sequence comes from uncultured Gammaproteobacteria bacterium, assembly GCA_937139465.1. Classification (GTDB taxonomy): domain Bacteria; phylum Pseudomonadota; class Gammaproteobacteria; order Pseudomonadales; family Litorivicinaceae; genus Litorivicinus. The sequence goes on along the minus strand of CAKZQE010000118.1, from coordinate 4,705 downwards.
CTGGTGCTGGGTAAGGGTCTGACCTGTGGCTACAGCGCCCATGCGGCGACCATGGCCAGTCGCACGGTGTACGACGGCTTTGCCGGCACAGATGGGGCCCGGGCCTTTATGCACGGCCCCACCTTTATGGGTAACGCGCTGGCATGCCGAATAGCGTTGGCCGGGCTTGAATTGTTCAAGAACGAGGATCGATTGGGTCAGGTCGCGCGAATCGAGAACCAATTGCGCACGGGGCTGTCCAACCTGGCAATAGAGGGGGTGGTTGGGACCCGTGTCAAAGGTGCCATTGGGGTGATCGAAGTGGATGATCCGGCGCGCTTGGCCGGCGCCCAGGCGTATGCGATGGAGCGGGGCGTGTGGGTTCGGCCCTTCGAGCGCTTCCTGTACACCATGCCGCCGTACATTATTGCCCCGGCCGACATGGACCGGGTCGTCGATGCCATGCGAGGTTGGTGTGAGACCGATACATTTGCTTTTTCACGTAGTGAAGCGCGCAGTAACGTGGGTGCTGGTGCTGCTCCTAGCGGCGCCACTGGCCTGGGCTGACTTCCCCGCCACAGCCAATGTCAACGGCGCACAACTGCCCAAATCAAGCGAGGGCCTGCTGCGCTGGAAGGGGCTGTTTAAGGTGTATGAAGCCGCCTTGTATAAGTCCCCAGTCACCCAGGGTTACACCCTCGGTGACGGTTCCACGCTACGTTTGGAATTGCATTACTTACGGGATTTGTCAGCACAGGACTTGGTGGCGGCCACGCAGGGCGGATTCGAGCGGGTGCTGCCGCCGGGCGAGGGTCTAGCGCGGTGGCAGGGCGAGCTAAATAAAACCCTGAAAACCTATCGCAACGTCAGCCGCGGTGACCGCTATGGGCTGGAAGTTTGGCCGCAGGGGTATCGGCTGACCTTCAATGGCGAGCCGGTGCTGACTGGGACCGACGAGGACTATGCCCGGCGTTTATTGGGCCTATGGTTGTTGCCAGAGACCCCGGTGCCGACCCTGCGCTCGCAGTTGCTGGTCCAGCGTTAAGCGCTAAGGCCCGTTTTAAGCGGTAGCTCTCCGCGGACCAACAGTGACAGTTCCAGTCGCGCCGACGTCCCGGTTTTCTGAAAGGCCGACGTCATGTGGGCCTTGACGGTGCGTACTGTTAGACCGAGCTGGTCAGCGACGTCTTTGTTCGACGCGCCTTTCGCCACCAACTGCACCACTTCACGCTCGCGCTTGGTCAGCAACCCAAGCCGCGGGTCCTCATGGCCCTGGCCCGCTTCGTTTTCCGCCGTCAGCTCGTGCATCATCGATTGCATCACCGAACGAGGCATCCACAGCTCGCCGTTCATGATGTCGCCCACGGCTCCCGCGATCACCTCGGGTTCAAGGCCCGCCGAGGCATAGCCGCGGGCGCCGGCCTTAATCAGGACGCGACCCATCTCGTCTTCGGGGTGATCGTCAAGCACGAACAGGGGAGTGCCCTCGTGCGTCAGTGCAAGCGAGACGGCCAGGTCGACACTGTCGTCGTCATTGACATGGACGATGATCATGTCAGCCCGGTGCTGTTCAGCCAAGGCGCTGGCATCGGCATTGGGGGCAACGGATGTCACGGTGTGGTGTTCAAGCGCCTGATACAAACGCGCGAGTAAATCGGAGTCTTTGCCGATGGTGAGGATGCGAAGTGCTGAGTCAGTCACGGTGTGCTCCAATTATGAAAGTTTGGTTTGTAGCTGCGGGGAAGCCGCGGCGATCTGGTTGCAGTGGATGCGGTCGCGGCCGGCACGTTTTGCTTGGTACAGCGCGCGATCGGCTTCGTCCGTTAGCCGGTGGGCGATCGATGCGCTGGATTCATGCCCGTGGGCGCGACCGCTGGCGATGCCCAGGCTGATGGTGACACGTCCCTTAGGATTGGTGTCGGTCATCAAGGCCAGCGCCGCTAGGTTGTCTCGGATGTGGTGCGCGACGGCCATGGCGCCATCGGCAGCCGTATGAGGCAGCACCACACAAAACTCTTCGCCGCCGTAGCGGCAGACTAGGTCGGTGGCGCGCTCGGCACCCAATCGAATGGCGGCGGCCACTGTCTGGATCGCGTGATCACCCTCGGGGTGTCCGTGGCGGTCGTTGTAACCTTTGAAGTGGTCAATATCGATCATCAGCACACTGATGTCGTCGCCGTTGAACGCGCATTCGTCCAGTGCGTGCTGGGTTTGTTCGTCCAAGCCGCGACGGTTGAGCAACCCCGTGAGCGGATCAATTTGAGTTTGGCGTTTAAGGCTCGCGTTGTCGGCTTCCATCGCGCGCTGGCGTTTGATGGTGCGCCGGAATGCTTGCAGCTGTTGCAATAGCAGGCTCGCTTGGACGGGCTTGCTGAGCACCGCGTCGCCACCGCGCAGCAATGATTCCGATAATTCTTCTGGACTGGTTGAGCCGGTCAGGAACACCACTGGCAGCCACTGAAAATGCTCAAGCGCGCGTAGCTGGCTGATCAGATCCAGTCCGGACAGGCCCGGCATGTGGATGTCCAGCACGATGATGTCGTAGCAACCCGATTGGATCTTGGCGATGGCCTGACGGGCATCGCTTAGATAGTCGGCGGTAAATTCGGTGGTGTCGCGAAGCAGACGCCGAATTTGGGCCAGGTCATCGGGGTTGTCGTCCAGCACGAGCAGTTTTATCAATGGGGGTTCAGCGCTCTGGTCTAAGTAATTACCGTACTAGTAGTAGCACGTACAATTGACCAGTCAAGGTCTAAGTCAGACCCGCCTACTAATCATCGTCCGAGCGCGCGTCCATCTGGGCATTCCCCATCGAGTCAACGTATACACTGAACAGGATGGGGCGGCAGCAGACGTGGCAGTCCTCCCAAAATTCATGATCGCCCTCGGCCGGATCGAATCCGATCTCGAGGGACTCCCAGCAGTAGGGGCAGGTGGCGCTTTCAGTCGGCAACACGGGTTACTGGCCGGCTTCGGCGGCTTTGACGTCTAGCTCGGCCTGCCAGCGGCTGTGCATCATGGCGGCGATGAACAAGGTGGCGCCACCGAGCCAAAACACCAGCGGCATCAGCGACGGCTCGACACCGGGCACCATCAGGTTCTCGACCTGCTCAGTGACCCCGTACATAAAGTACGGCGTGACGGCGAAGGCCGCCCACTGGTTGCCTTTTTTGTCGCCCTTCAGGGGCCCCGCGTACACCAGAAGCAGCGGAATCGCCGCGATCAAGGCCAGTTTCCAGGACCCACTGAGTGCGCCGACGGCTAGGGCCAGCAAAATAGCGACCCAGCTGACGCGGGCCAGCAACAACGCGACGGATAGTTTGTTCATGCAAGCGCCTTTATTAAGGTGGCTAAGCGACGGCCCAATGCCTGCGCTGATTCAATCTCATGTGGGTGTGGGTGGCCGGTGCCGTTTTCAACCAAGCTGGGCCCGTACGGCGTCACACCACCACGGTCCTGGGCCAACCCAGGGTCGGTGTAGGGCACACCCGTGACCAGCATGCCGTGGTGCAGTAGCGGTAAGGCCATTCCCAGCAACAGCGCTTCGTTGCCGCCATGCAGCGACGATGACGCCCCAAACACGGCGGCCGGTTTATCGATCATGTCCCCTGAGATCCATAAGTCTGAGGTGGTCTCGAAGAAGGCCTTTAACGGTGTTGCCATTTGCCCAAACCGCGTGGGCGATCCCAGGGCCAGCCCCGAGCAATTGCGCAGCTCGTCTTTTGTTACCGCCAGCTGCGATGTCTCGCGGCCGTCCAGGGCCGGCGGATTGCGCAGGAGTGGCTCAACACCCTGGCTTTCGCAGCCACGGGCAATGGCGTTGGCAAGGGTCTCAACATGTCCGGTCGAGGAGTGAAATAGCACCAATAGATTCATCGTTATCCCGGGAACCAGATGCGGTCCCATGCGCTCATGACTTTGTCGGGGTACCAGGTTTTTCCCAGGCTGCCGTTGTAGCGGGCCAGCGCCCGTTCCCAATTGCCGCGCTCCCGATCCAAATAGTGTTTCAAAATGGTGCACCCAAAACGAATGTTGGTGTCCACATCAAATAGGTTGGCGTCGCCATGGCCAATTTCGTTTTTCCAAAAGGGCATGATCTGCATTAACCCTTGGGCGCCAACGCGGGAAATGGCAAAGCGCTGGAAACGGCTTTCGACGTGCATGACGCTCAACACCATTTCCGGCGGAATATCGACGCGCCGGGCTTCACGGTGCACGGCGACCAGAATCGCCAGCCGTTCGTCCGGATCGTCGTTGTAGCGCACCATGCGCTGGCCCATCAGCGTCAGCCAGACCGTGGCGTCGTAGTTGTCGTCGAACGAATCCGCCGACTCAACCGCATCGCGCAGCTTGTTCAGCAACGCCTGATCGGTGTCCTGTGCTGCCCGCACAGGCCCTGACGCCAACCCAAAGATCAGCGCCAGAGCGAAGGCCTTAAGCGCCCAGGCGTTCCATAATGCTCGCCTCATCTAGCATCTCGCTGTCGGGGTTCGAACGGTGTTTGTATTCTAGTTGATTCGCCGCCAACCCTTTCGAGCTGACCACCACTCGGTGTGGGATTCCGAGCAAATCCATGTCGGCGAAACGCGGTCCCGGACCCATGTCGCGGTCGTCCAGCAGGACTTCGATGCCCTGGGCCTGGAGCTGCTCGTACAGGCGGTCGGCGGTGTCGTTAACCGCGGGGTCTTTTTTGCCGCCGATGGGAACGATGCAGACCTGGTAGGGT
>CAKZQE010000117.1 GCA_937139465.1 uncultured Gammaproteobacteria bacterium | reverse complement strand
GGCAAAGCCGAGGTTATGCTGGAACGGCGCTTGGCCAACGGCGACTGGCGCGCGTTCGTTAAAAGCTCAAAAACGCCTAAGCCGGGCGCCACCTTGACCGTGGCCGAAGGCTTCACCATTGACCTTCTGGCCCGTGACGGCGACCTGTTTGTCGTTCGGTTGTGTGGCGACGACCCCATGGCGCAGTTGCAGACCCACGGCCACATGCCGTTGCCGCCGTACATCAAGCGCGCGGACACCGACGGCGACAAAGAGCGCTACCAAACGGTGTTTGCCAAGCACCAGGGTGCCGTGGCCGCGCCAACGGCGGGGTTACACTTTACGCCTGAGCTGCTGGATCAAATTCGTCAGCGCGGGGTCGACACCGCCGAGGTCACGCTGCATGTAGGGGCGGGGACCTTCTTGCCCGTGCGCGAGGACGACGTCAAAGACCACGTCATGCACAGCGAATGGTTCGAATGCCCAGCGGACACCGCTGCCAAAATTGCCAAGGCGCGTGCGGCGGGTGGGCGCGTGGTGGCCGTTGGCACCACCGTGGTGCGCACACTGGAGTCCGTAGCCGCCCAGTGTGGCGAGGTGCGCGAGCACGCCGGTGACACCGATATCTTCATTTACCCGGGGTTCCAGTGGCAGGTCATTGACGCCATGGTGACCAACTTCCACCTGCCAGAAAGTACCTTGTTGATGCTGGTGTCTGCGTTTGCGGGCAAGGACGCCGTGTTGGGCGCCTACAACGACGCGGTGGCCGAGGGTTATCGGTTCTTTAGCTACGGCGATGCGATGTTCCTTGAGCGCGCGGGATAAAGGTCGGCGCGGCGCGGGTCAGTTTGCTAGACTGCGCGCCGTAAATTCGCTTCACAGTGGGATCTGAATGGCACGCGCCGAGACACACCTGACATTTGAATTGTTGGCCACCGATGGCTTGGCCCGTCGCGGACGGCTGACCTTTCCCCGTGGTCCGATCGACACGCCGGCATTTATGCCGGTCGGCACCTACGGCACCGTGAAGGGGCTAACGCCCGAGCAGGTCGCCTCCACCGGTGCCCAGGTGCTGCTGGGCAACACCTTTCACCTGATGCTTCGTCCCGGTCCGGATGTCATGCGTGACCATGGCGGCCTGCATGGCTTTATGAACTGGGACAAGCCCATCCTGACGGACAGCGGCGGGTTTCAGGTGTTTAGCCTGGGCGACACCCGCAAGATCACCGAGCAGGGCGTGCACTTCCAAAACCCGGTGGACGGATCCAAGGTGTTCCTGGGTCCGGAGGAAAGCATGCAGATGCAGCGCGCCCTGGGCAGCGACATCGTCATGATCTTTGACGAGTGCACCCCATACCCGGCCACCCACGCCGAAGCCAAAACCAGCATGGAGTTGTCCCTGCGCTGGGCCAAACGTAGCTTGGACGCGCACGGTGATAACCCCGGTGCCTTGTTCGGTATCGTGCAGGGCGGCATGTACGAAGACTTGCGCGAACAAAGCCTCGAGGCCCTTGTCGCCATGGACTTTGACGGCTACGCCATCGGCGGGTTGTCGGTCGGGGAGCCCAAGGACGAAATGTTCAAGGTGATGTCCCACACGGCGCCGCTGTTGCCCGACGATCATCCCCGTTACGTGATGGGCGTCGGTAAGCCCGAGGACCTGGTCGAGGGCGTGCGCCGCGGCGTTGATATGTTCGATTGCGTGATGCCCAGCCGCAACGCGCGTAATGGCCATTTGTTCGTCGACACCGGTGTGGTCAAGATCAAGAACGCCCAATACCGGGGCTCAACGGCGCCGCTGGACAGCAGTTGTGACTGCTATACCTGCACTAATTACAGCGTGGGCTATCTGTATCACCTGTATAAATGTGGCGAGATTTTGGCATCGACCCTTGGAACTTTGCACAACATCCACCATTACCAAACGCTGATGGCGGGATTGCGAGGCGCTATCGAGACCGGTAGCCTCGCCAGCTTCGTCGATGATTTCTATGGAAAGCGGCAGTTGCCGACTCCGACTCTTTAACCACCTGGAGCCCTAAAATGGACTTTTTGATTCCCATGGCGCACGCCGCCGACGCACCCGCCGCAGCCCCCGCTTGGATTAACTTCGGCATGCTGGCGATCTTTATCGCTATCTTTTACTTCCTGCTGTGGCGTCCCCAGCAAAAGCGCGCCAAAGAGCACCGCGAGTTGGTCGGCGCACTGGCTAAGGGCGACGAAGTCGTCACCGGCGGCGGAGTGGCCGGCACCGTGATCAAGGTCAACGATGACTACGCCATTGTTGAGTTGTCCGCGGGCAATGAAGTGGTGGTTCAAAAGCAGGCCATCGCCACGACGCTGCCCAAGGGCACGCTCAAAGACATCCGCAACTAAGCCCGTCGTCACCTGATTAAAAGGGGCCCCGTGGCCCCACGGATCCCCATGAATCAATTCCCGCTATGGAAAAACCTGCTGATCGTCGCCCTGTTGGCGATCGGCTTTTTGTACGCTGCACCTAACCTGTTTCCCGACGACCCGGCCATTCAGTTAGCCGGTTCACGGGGCAGTGTGGTGGTCGATCAGGCGGTTCTGGACCGCGCCGATCAGGCCCTCAGCGAAGCGGGAATTACCCCGAAGTCATCCGCCTTCGAAGGCCAGCTGCCGATCATCCGTCTGGCGGATGCCGAAGCGCAGTTAAAGGCCAAGGCCATCGTCCAGCAGGCGCTGGGTGATGATTACCTGGTGGCCTTGAACCTGGCGGAAACCACACCGGACTGGTTGGCAAGCTTAGGTGCGGGCCCAATGAAACTGGGCTTGGATTTGCGCGGCGGTGTTCACTTTTTGATGGAAGTGGACCTGGACACGGCGATCAGCCAGCGCCTGGATGTGTACTCTGGTGAGATCAAACGAATTCTGCGGGAAGACCGCATCCGTTACCGCGCGATTGACGTCGACAAAGACGGCACGCTGTCGGTTCGCTTCCGCGACGCCGAAGCCCGGGACGCCGGCGAGTCCCGTCTGCGCACCCAGTACGCCACTGAATTTACGTACCGCAGCGACGACTCGGACGACGGTTTTTTTGTGCGGTTGAATCTGGCCGAAGCCCGCGTCGCCGAGCTGGAAGCCAACGCGGTGGAGCAAAACCTGACCACGTTGCGTAACCGTGTTAACGAGTTGGGCGTGTCTGAGCCACTGGTGCAGCGCCAAGGCAAAGGCCGAATCTTGATCCAGCTGCCCGGCGTTCAGGACACCGCCGCGGCGAAGCGCGTTTTGGGTGCCACCGCCAATTTGGATTTCCGCTTGGAAGCCCAGGCCGACGCCCGCTCCAGCGAAACCGAGACCTTCCGTTTCCGCAGTGAACCGCGCAGCGCCATTATCGAGCGTGACGTTATCGTCACCGGCTCACAGGTCGCAGGGGCCAGTGCGAGCTTTGACGAAAACGGTCGCGCCCAGGTCAACATTGACTTAGACGGCCCCGGTGGCCGCGCCATGAACCGGGTTACGCGGGATGCCGTGGGCCGCCGCATGGCGGTGTTGTTCATTGAATACCGCGTCGCCAACCGCTACGTCGACAAGCCCGACGGCACGGTCGAGACCATCCGCGAGCGCAAGGTTGAAAAGTCCATTATCAGCTTGGCGACCATCCAAAGCGCGCTTGGCAATAGCTTCCGTATCACGGGGCTGGATAGCCCGCAGGAAGCCAGCGAGCTGGCGCTTTTGTTGCGCGCCGGTGCCTTGGCCGCGCCCATCTACTTTGTTGAAGAGCGTACGGTCGGGCCGTCACTGGGGGCTGCGAATATCGAAGCCGGTACCCTGTCTGTGATGGCCGGCCTGGCCCTGGTCGTGATCTTTATGCTGGTCTACTACAAGGCTTTTGGTTTGATCGCCAATGTGGCGCTGGGGCTTAACCTGGTGATGCTGGTGTCGATCATGTCGATGCTATCGGCGACGCTGACGTTGCCGGGCATTGCCGGCATCGTGTTGACGGTCGGTATGGCGGTTGACGCGAACGTACTGATCTTTAGCCGCATCAAAGAGGAGCTGGCGCGGGGGCTGAATCCCCAGCAGGCCATCAAGGGTGGTTTTGACCGGGCGTTTGTCACCATCTTTGACGCCAACCTGACGACCTTGATTGTTGCCATCATCCTGTTTGCCGTCGGCACCGGCCCGGTTCAGGGCTTCGCGGTGACGCTGAGCGTCGGCATTATCACGTCCATGTTCACGGCGATCTGGGTGACCCGGGCGCTGGTGAATCTGGTCTACGGCCACCGGTCGTCACTCAAACGTCTGTCGATTTAAGGGGCTGTCATGAAAGTGCTAAACATTGATTTCATGGGCCAGCGCAAAGTCGCAGCGGCCCTGAGTATTCTTTTACTGATCCTGTCGATTGGCAGCTTGGCCACCCGTGGCCTGTCCTTTGGTTTGGATTTCACCGGCGGCGCTTTGGTTGAGGTGGAATACGCCCAACCAGCGGACCTGGACGCCACCCGAACCCTGTTGGTGGAGGCTGGGTTCCCGGACCCGGTGGTGCAAAATTTCGGCACCGATACGGATGTGCTGATCCGGCTGCAGCAGGACAACAGCGCGACCTTGGGTGACGAGATTGTCGCCACCTTGGACGAGGCGGGCTATGACGTGACGCTGCTGCGCTCCGAGTTTGTGGGTGCCCAGGTTGGCGACGAGCTGCGCGATCAGGGCGGACTGGGCCTGCTATTGGCGCTGTTGGTGGTGATGGCCTACGTGGCGCTGCGTTTTCAGATCAAGTTCAGTGTCGGCGCAGTCAGCGCGCTGGCCCATGACGTGATTATTGTGATCGGCCTGTTCAGCATTCTGGGCTGGGATTTTGACCTGACGGTGTTGGCGGCGATTTTGGCGGTGATTGGTTACTCGCTGAACGACACCATCGTGGTCAGTGACCGTATTCGCGAGAACTTCCGTACGGTGCGCACGGGCACGCCGCTGGAAATCATCAATTTGAGTATCAACCAGACCCTGGGGCGTACCTTGGTGACCTCGTTAACCACGGCGTTGGTGCTGCTCTGCCTGCTGGTACTAGGGGGCGAGCTAATCCGCGGGTTCAGCGCGGCGCTGCTGATCGGTGTCGTGGTGGGTACCTACTCATCGATCTACGTGGCGGCTAACACATTGATTGCCATGAATATTTCCCGGGATGACCTGATTCCGAAGCCGGTCGACGAGGGTGAAGAGGTTCCCTAGCCCGGGAGGGCCCGCTGACCGGGGTTGGACGATGTGACGATTGCGCTACATCGTGTTACCTCAACTCGTAAGCGGGCACATTAACGGGCGCTTGTAAGTCATTGATTTTGTAAAATTGTGCGTCGCGCCATCAGAAATATTGAAAAAAGTTACCCCAAAAGGTTGCAAGGGGCCGGAACTTTCCCTAAGTTCCGTTGTCGTGAGAGGTCAATGACCTTTCCAAGGCCTTGGTAAGGATACTTACCACCGGCGCCCAGAGCGTCATCTGGCCATGCTCGGTGAAGGCTTCGGCAGAAACCAAGCGTAACTAGAAGGCGCTTCAAAGCGTCGAAAAAATTAATCTGGGGTTAACTTTCCTAAGAGGGAATTAAAAATGAAAAAAATTATCGCTTTGGCAGTAGCTGCTGCTGCTGCACCTGCATTCGCTGCAGTGTCAATCTCTGGTTCAACTGAATTTTCTTACAGCGACCTGGACAACAACTCTGGTACTGGCGGCAACACAACCACTGCTGGCATGGAACAGACTGTTATCTCTTTCGCTGGTTCTAGCGAGCTGAGCAACGGCACTACCATCTCTGCTTCTGCTACGTTGAACAACGACGGCGGCACCATCACTACTGACAACGGCGCTACCGCAATCACCTTGTCTGGCGCATGGGGTACTTTGGGTCTGGGCGACGTCGGTGGTCCTTTGGATTCACGTGATGGCGCTGCTGCTGCCACTGCTGGAGCCTAATGAACGCAGTGACCTGGACGGCCTTGAGGCGCATCAGTTTTTGTATCGGGTGCGCGGTGTGTTGATCGATCGACTAGAGCAGCAAATGCTCGCCGCCTTTGCGCGCCACTACGATGACATCATGGCCGGCGTCCGGGTGCCAGATTTGCTCGCCGACAGCCCCGTGATGGCGTTGAAGTCCTTTGCCCAGTCCCGGATCTATCAGGCTGAGGAAAAACAACTGTTACAGACCAACGCTAAGCAGGCCTTTGATAATGTCCTAAACGTGCTCACCCGGGCGCTGTACGAGCGCCATTTGGCCGGCTTTCAGCGCCACGGTTACACCGCCAGCGCGCAGTGGGTGCTGACTCACCTGCGTCGCTCGTTACCCCCGGCCGATCTGCCGCTGTACACCCAGTACCAGCAGGCGCTGGACTACGTGTCCGGCATGACCGACCCGTTCTTGATCGATTTCGCCCGGCGGCTACAACAGCGGGGCAAGATAGGGCCAGATCGCTTCTAACAGCAGTGGCTGCCCCTCGGCGGTGGGGTGCAGGCGGTCTTCTTGGAACAGGGACTCATCCAGTGCCAGGGGCTCCAGCATGAACGGCATCAGCGCGACGCCGTACTGCTGCGCCAGTGCCGGGTAGGTGGCTTCAAACCGCTCGACGTAGCGCCGGCCATAGCTGGGGGGTAGGCGCATCCCTAGCAGCAAGACCTCGGCATCGATGGCTTGGGCCGCCTCAATCATCCGCGCCAAGTTGCTTTGCATGCGCTGCGGGCTTAGTCCGCGCAGGCCGTCGTTGGCACCCAGCTCCAGAATCACCACGCTTGGCTCATACCGTTCCAGCGCGGCTGGGAATCGGGCTAATCCACCGCCACTTGTCTCTCCGGACACGCTGAGGTTGATGACCCCGCGTTCGTCCCCATTACTTTCAAGACGCGATTTAAGCAGCCACGCCCAGCCTTGTTCCTCCTCCAGGCCGTATGCGGCTGACAAACTGTCCCCGTAGACCAACACCGGGGCGGCCTGCGCAGCACTGACCCACAGGCAAAGACTGATTAGGAAAAAACGCATGAATGCTCCAACGGTTCCGGTTTTACAGGTTCAACAGCTCGCCAAGTCGGTTGAGCTAGAAGATGAGGTTCTACACATACTGGAGTCGGTGGACCTGACCATCAACCCTTCAGAGTCCGTGGCCATCGTCGGCCCATCCGGTTCCGGTAAGAGCACATTGCTGTCATTGCTCGCAGGACTCGACCAGCCGAGCGGCGGTTCCATCAAGCTGATGGGTAAGCCGTTCCATGATTTAAGTGAAGACGGCCGCGCCGAAGCCCGCGCCGGTGCCGTGGGGTTTGTGTTCCAAAACTTTCAGCTGTTGCCGGCCCTGACTGCCCTTGAGAACGTGATGCTGCCGCTGGAACTGCAGGGTGCATCGGATGCCGAAGGCAAGGCGACGCGGTTCATGAACGAAGTCGGGCTGGGGCATCGGATGAACCACGTGCCCGGTCGTTTGTCCGGCGGCGAGCAACAGCGCGTTGCCATCGCCCGCGCCTTTGCCACGCAGCCTGCGCTGCTATTCGCTGACGAGCCAACAGGCAATCTGGACAGTGTGAACAGCCAGAAGGTCGAGGACCTGTTGTTCAAACTCAACGCCGAATTTGGCACCACCTTGGTGCTGGTGACCCACGACCGCGAGCTGGCGAAACGCTGTCAGCGCACGCTGGTGTTGGATAACGGAACCCTGACAGAGGCCGAACATGCTCGCACTGGCGCTTAAACTCTTGCGCCGTGATTGGCGCTCCGGCGATGCCGGGTTGTTGGTATTGGCCTTGTCGGTCGCGGTGGCAAGTGCCAGCGCGATTGGCTTTTTGGTCGACCGGGTCGAGCGGGCGATGCAGTCGCAGGCGGCCGAACTCATCGGTGGTGACCTGATGCTGCGCGACACCGATGCGCCGTCCCAGGCTTTGTTGGAGCAGGCCGCTGCGCTGGGGCTGGCGACCAACCAGTGGATCCAGTTTCCGTCAGTGGTGGCGTCGGTCGAGGATTTTCGGCTGTCGTCGGTTAAGGTCGTCGAGCCGGGCTGGCCGTTAAAAGGCGACCCGCGTATCGCCGATGAACCCTACGGTACCGAGCGACCCGCTGCGGGGGCAATACCGGCGCCCGGTGA
>CAKZQE010000116.1 GCA_937139465.1 uncultured Gammaproteobacteria bacterium | reverse complement strand
GGACCTAAATGGACTTGAAGCCGGTGCGGGTGATCGGCCATGGACCGACTACAGCACCACGCATTGCACTAACGGCAACTGCACACGCCGCGGCGATTACTTAACTGCGGCGTCTGACCTAATGGTGCGGGATCTTGAGGGTATCGTCGCTGCGTTTGAGCTGGGCGGGGCAGGGCGTCAGGCGGTGATGGACGGCGGTGTTGAGTCGTTGCTGACAGGGCTCGGGAGCTTGACCTACGGCGAGCTGGCGGGTCAGCGCACGCAGCTTGGTTACTTGCTGCAGGACCCGGAAGAGGAGCACGACTGCTTTTCTGACAACACCCATTTTTCGCACTTCTATGACGTTCAAGGCATCCGGAACCTGTGGACCGGTGGGTATCGTCGTCTGGACGGAACCCTGATCACCGGACCGGGGTTGATGAGCTGGTTACAGGGTCAGTCCGATGCACTTGCGGCTCAGGTTCAAGCGTCGCTGGACGAGGCGTCAATTGCAGCCAGTGAGTTGGTTCGCGTGGCGGTTCATGAAATGGCTTATGACCAAATGTTGGGTCAGCAGCACCCGGTGGTGCCGCGCTTTGTCGACGCCTTGGTCGGTCACGCAAAAGACATTGAAGCCGTTGTCGCGGAGTTGGAACTTGAAAACGTAACGATTGAAGGCTCGGACAGTCTTGCGGCGAACTGATGCCATCATGAAGCTGATGTCTATTGTGGCCCTGGCTGGAGCTGCCCTGATCGGCGCCCCAGTGTGGGCCGGCACGATCGATTCAGGACTGGGTAGCGTTTCAGCCAGTGGTGGCGATGGCACGCGTGTGCCGTTTTTGCCGCGCGAGGCGTACTCCCAGTTCCTGTCGACGGTGCGCGGTCAGGAGCTGACCGAGGCCGTGATCGGCGATGCACTGTTCAAGAAAAACTGGGCGTCCTCGCCGTCCAGTACGCCGTCGTCCGACGGCCTCGGGCCGCTATTCAATGCCCGAAGCTGTCAAGCGTGCCATGTAAAGGATGGTCGTGGGCGTCGGCCGGTCGCTGGCGGCTTTGATCCGACCTTGCTGATTAAGTTTGGTACGCCAGATCGGGACTTTGGCAGCCAGCTACAAACCGAATCTGTGGCGGGCATCGCATCGGAGGGTCGTTACCGTGTGGACTATCAATCGGAATTCTTTGCCTATCCCGACGGGGACGTGTTGGAGCTACAACAGCCGGTCTGGACCCTGCCCCCGGGAGCGCCGAGAAACTTTACCCTGCGCATGGCACCGCCGGTCTA
>CAKZQE010000115.1 GCA_937139465.1 uncultured Gammaproteobacteria bacterium | reverse complement strand
TGGCGTCCGGCGGCGGGTCCGTGGAAGGATGGGAGCGCATACTCGCGAGCCTTCAGGAGCGGTTCGGGCTGAACGATCCGCTACCGATTCAATACCTCAAGTACATCAAGAACACCTTGATGTTTGATTTCGGGCTGTCGACGGCGAATTTTCCGACACCGGTGTCTCAGCTGATTGCACAAGCACTGCCTTGGACCCTGGGGCTGATGTTGTTATCGGTGGTTATTACCTTCGTTGTCGGAAACCTGTTTGGCGCCCTGATGGTGTGGGAACGCTCTCCCCAATGGGTGAAAGTCGCGATCCCCATGTCGATGGTCGCCACCTCCATCCCCCCTATCCTGTCGGGGCTGATCTTGATGTACATATTTTCGGTTAACTTGCAGTGGTTCCCCATGACGGGATCTTACGGTTTTACCGTCACACCTGGCTGGAACTGGGACTTTGCAGTCAGTGTGATACAGCACGGGTTTCTGCCGGCGCTGTCGATCATCGTGGTGACATTTGGGTTTTGGACGCTGGGCATGCGCGGCCTGATGGTGACGGTTCAGGGCGAGGACTACGTCAACTTGGCCAAAGCCAAGGGCTTGAAACCTTTTTACATTCTTTACCGCTACATGATCCGCAACGCAATCCTCCCGCAAATCACCGCTTTCGCGCTGAAAATAGGCTTGCTGGTGATGGGGCAAATCTTGGTCGAGCGCATCTTTAGCTACAACGGCATGGGCAAACTGATCTACGACGCCATTTTAGATCAGGACTTCACGGTCATTCAGGGCAGTTGCTACATCATCATCTTGATGACCGCCATGTCAGTATTTCTAGTGGATCTGCTGTACCCCTTTATTGACCCCCGTATTCGTCACGGAGGCCAGAAATCATGATCGCTAGCGCTGAACAAAAAGCCGCGCGCGCCATGGCACGCCGCCTCAAACGTTTTGATAACCCCTGGCTCAACCCGAAGCTGGTCAGCGGCATGGCCGTGATGCTGTTTATCCTTGCCTGCGGCATCCTCGGCAACAGCTTCTGGAACACGGAAATGGTCTACACCGGCTCCGGGCCTCTGAATATGGCCCCTGTCGGCTTCGAAAATCTGCGTGGCCAGCCGGGGCTGGCCGAGCACCCGCTTGGAACACAGGGCAGTGGGCGTGACATGCTGGCACTGCTTATTGTCGGCGCCCCGAACACCCTGATGATTGGCGCCTTGGCCTCTCTGATCGGCATGTCGATCGGCATTATCTTAGGGTTCACCTCCGGATTCGTCGGTGGCCGGGTCGATGACGTTATCCGGGTGTCCTCGGACGTCATGATCACCATCCCGCCGCTTATGGTACTGATCGTTTTCCAGTCGACGCTGGGGGACGTCAGTCTGGTGGTCATGGCCCTGCTCATCAGCCTGTTTGTATGGCAATCCCCAACGCGCTTGATCCGCGCCCAGGACATGAGCATGCGCGAATCCGGGTATGTCCAGATGGCCCGAATTTCTGGCGCCAGCACCGGCGCCATCATGTTCAAGGAAATGATGCCGAACCTATTGCCGTACCTGTTCGGTTCGTTCATTGCCAACATGACCACGTCGATCGTAACGGCGGTTGGACTGGAAACGCTCGGACTTGGTCCGCAACGAATCCCAACGCTCGGGCGCACCATTTATGAAGCCATTAACTCCGCGGCGCTGTTGCGGGATATGTGGTGGTGGTGGGGATTTCCGACACTGATTCTGGCACTGATGTTTATCGCCTTGCTGTTGGTCAACCTAGGTTTAGACGAGGTCAGCAACCCCCGTTTGCGCAAAGGAGGCGGTCAGCAATGAACCCCGTACTCAGTGTAAAAAACTTAAAGATTTACTACGAAACCTCGACCGGCGACGTCAAAGCGGTGGATGACATTTCATTCGACTTGTTTCCCGGCGAGACCCTGGGGTTTGTCGGCGAATCTGGATGCGGCAAATCGACCGCAGCCATGGGCGTGCTGCAACTGATCAGCTCACCGGGGCGGATTGTGGACGGACAGATTTACCTCAATGGCCAAGATCTGCTGGCCGTTGACGAGGCCACCCTACGCCACGCGCGCTGGAAAGACCTGGCCCTGATTCCCCAGGGCGCGATGAACTCGCTCAACCCGACCATGAAAATCGGTGCGCAAATCGACGATGCCATTCGCGCCCACGACGCCGAAAAGGGACCCGATGAGCGCCGTGCGCACATTTTGGGTTTGTTCCAGCGCGTTGGCCTACCGGGGCGAATCGAAAGTATGTACCCACATGAATTGTCCGGCGGTATGAAACAGCGCGTCTGCATTGCCATGGCCATTGCGTTGAACCCGTCAGTCATCATCGCCGACGAGGCCACCAGTGCCCTTGATGTGGTGGTCCAACGCGTGATCGCCCAAACCATGGCGAAGGTGCGAGACGACCTCGGCGTGTCGATGATCATGATCGGTCACGACATGGGCCTGATGGCACAAATGGCTGATCGGGTCGCGGTCATGTATGCCGGTCAAATCGTTGAAATTTCCACCGTTCAAGCACTGTTTAAACGCCCTGCGCACCCCTACAGCCAGGTGCTAATCGATTCCGTTCCGAGCCTGACGAAACGTCAGACCATGCGGGTGCACGAGGGCATTACGCACGACCCCCGTAATCCGCCCACCGGCTGCATTTTTCAATTGCGCTGCCCACACGCCATAGATCAGTGCAGGCAGCAGCGCCCTAAACTCATACCGCTCAATGATGAGCAAAACGTCGCCTGCCACCTCTACCAACCTCAGCCTGATGGGAGCTTCGTTGATGTCCGCGCCACTGCTTAAGTTCGAACAGGTCAGCAAGGTGTACCCCTCCCGCGGCCAATCGTTGCAGGCCTTGGCACCGTTGGACCTGACCGTTGGCGCTGAACGCGCCGAAATTGTCACCGTCGCTGGCGAATCCGGCTCTGGAAAGTCCACCCTGGCTAATCTGGCGCTAGGGTTCACAACGCCAACCGCTGGCCGTGTGTTGTTTGAGGGCATCGATGTGCATGCCCCCGGTGGCGACGCGCGCTATGTGCGGCGCAACGTACAAGCGGTGTTCCAAGACCCCTTTGGCGTCTACAACCCGTTTTACCGAATCGAGCACGTGTTCAATACCGTGCTGAAAAACTTCGCATTGGCGCCGGACAAGGCCACAGCCGAGGGCTTGGTCGAGGATGCACTTAACGTGGTTGGACTGCGCGGACTGGACATTCTGCGCAAATACCCACACCAGCTATCCGGAGGCCAACGCCAGCGCATAATGATGGCCCGAGCGTACTTGCTAAAACCGAAGCTGATCGTCGCAGACGAGCCGGTATCTATGGTCGATGCATCGCTACGGGCTTCTATTTTGGACGTGATGATGTCGCTGCGGGATGACCATGGCATCTCGTTTTTGTACATCACGCACGACCTGGCAACCGCCTACCAAGTCGGTGATCGAATTTTACTGTTTTACCAAGGGCAGGTGGCGGAGCAAGGGTTCGCTGGCGATGTGATTTCCAACCCCA
>CAKZQE010000114.1 GCA_937139465.1 uncultured Gammaproteobacteria bacterium | reverse complement strand
ATCACGACACCCGGCGCCAGCAAGTTTTATCGCGCGCTCCGCCCGGCCGCGCTGACACAGCGTCTACGCGTGGCCGGCGATGCCTCGCTTGAATGGCTGCCGCTGGAGGCCATTTACTTTCCGGGCTGCGACGCCCGCGCCGAGACCCAAGTTGAGCTCGAACCCGGCGCCCGATTCATCGGCTGGGAAACCCACTGCGCCGGCCGGCCGGTGATGGGTGAAGCCTTCGACCACGGCCGCATCGACGCCCGCCTTCGGGTCACGCGTGACCAATCGCCTCTGTTGTCCGACCGCATGTTACTGGACCCCGCCCAAGGCTGGCCCGCCAGCGCCGCACACCGGGCCTACCCCATACAAAGCACCTTAATCGCCACACCCGTCACCGACGATGATCTGGCACGTGTACGCGACCTATGCAGCGCGTCGCTGACCGCCGGTGTGACCTGCGTTGACGGGTTGCTAATTGTGCGGGCTCTGGCGCAGGACACCGAACGGGCCATGGCCTTGATGACCCGCGTCTGGGAAACCCTGCGCCCCAGCGTTATTGGCCACGCACCCTGCGCCCCCCGAATCTGGAATACCTAGGAAGCCTGATGGAACTGACTCCACGCGAAAAAGACAAATTGCTGCTGTTCACCGCCGGTCTCTTGGCCGAGCGTCGGCGAGATCGCGGCCTAAAACTTAACTACCCCGAAGCCGTCGCCTTTATCAGTGCCGCGATTCTAGAGGGCGCACGTGATGGCCGCAGCGTGGCTGAACTGATGGACTACGGCCGCACCCTGTTGACGCCCGATGACGTCATGGACGGCGTTGCCAGCATGATTCATGACGTTCAGGTCGAGGCGACCTTCCCCGACGGCACCAAGCTCGTCACCGTTCACGACCCCATCGTATGAGGCGCTTATGATTCCCGGCGAACTGCGTGTTGCCGACGGCAACATCACACTGAACAGCGACCGCGATCGCATCGAATTGCGTGTCGAAAACCATGGCGATCGCCCGATTCAGGTCGGTTCGCACTATCACTTTTTCGAAGTCAACGACGCCTTGGTGTTTGACCGCGATGCCGCCCGTGGCACGCGACTGGACATCGCCGCCGGCACCGCTGTGCGCTTCGAGCCGGGCCAGGGCCGCACCATCACCCTGATCCCGTTGGCTGGCAAACGGGCCGTTTACGGCTTCCAAGGCCGCGTGATGGGCGCACTGGACACAGGAGACAGCGCATGACTGAAATGACTCGTCAGGCTTACGCCGAAATGTTCGGCCCCACCACTGGGGACCGGTTGCGGCTGGCCGATACGGAGCTGTGGCTGAGGGTCGAAAAGGACCTGACCACCTATGGCGAAGAAGTGAAGTTCGGCGGCGGCAAGGTCATTCGCGATGGCATGGGGCAAAGTCAGGCCGGGCGCGAGCAGGCTCCGGATCTGGTGATTACCAACGCACTGATCCTCGACCACTGGGGCATTATCAAAGCTGACGTCGCGATCAAAGACGGTCGCATTGCAGGCATCGGCAAAGCCGGCAACCCGGACATCCAACCCAATGTCGACATTGAGGTAGGCCCCGGTACCGAGGTGATCGCAGGCGAGGGCCAGATTCTGACCGCCGGCGGGGTCGACGCGCACATCCACTTTATTTGCCCGCAACAGATCGAAGAGGCCCTCGCCAGTGGCGTCACCACCATGCTGGGCGGCGGCACAGGGCCGGCCACCGGCACCAACGCGACCACCTGCACGCCCGGGTCATGGAATTTGGCACGCATGCTCGAAGCCGCCGACGGGTTCCCCATGAACTTGGGGTTCTTAGGCAAGGGCAACGCCAGTCAACCCAAGGCACTGGCGGAGCAACTGGAAGCCGGCGCCATGGGATTGAAGCTGCACGAGGACTGGGGCACGACACCGGCGGCGATCGATTGCTGTTTGTCGGTGGCGGATCAATACGACGTTCAGGTAGCCATTCACACGGACACCCTGAACGAGTCGGGGTTTGTCGAGGCGACTCTGGGTGCCATTGGCGATCGTGTCATTCACACCTATCACACCGAAGGTGCCGGCGGCGGCCACGCACCGGACATTATCCGTGCGGCGGGGTACCCCAACGTGCTGCCCTCATCCACTAACCCCACACGGCCGTACACCGTCAACACCGTCGATGAGCACCTCGACATGCTGATGGTTTGCCACCACCTTGATCCGAACATCGCCGAGGACGTGGCCTTTGCGGAGTCCCGTATTCGCCGCGAAACCATTGCGGCGGAGGACATCCTGCATGACCTGGGTGCGTTCTCGATGATCTCGTCGGACTCCCAAGCCATGGGCCGGGTCGGCGAAGTCGTCACCCGTACCTGGCAGACCGCACACAAAATGCGCGTCCAGCGCGGCCCATTGGCCGGAGACGATGCGGATTCGGACAACGAACGGATCAAGCGCTACATCGCCAAATACACCATCAACCCAGCCATCACGATGGGCATCGGCCACGAGGTGGGTTCGATCGAAGTCGGCAAGCTCGCGGACTTGGTGCTGTGGAAGCCGGCATTTTTCGGCACCAAACCCAGCCTGATTTTGAAGGGCGGCATGATTGCCTATGCGCCCATGGGCGACCCCAATGCATCCATCCCGACGCCACAGCCGGTCCACTACCGCCCGATGTTTGGGTCCTACGGCGCCGCCGCCAGCCACACCCGCCTGATTTTCATGGCCCAGGCGGCGATTGACGCCGGTATTCCTGAGCAGCTCGGCCTCGTCACACCCGTCAGCGCCGTCAAAGGGTGTCGCACGCTGTCCAAAGCCGACATGGTTCGCAACAACTGGCTGCCCGACATTCAGGTCGACCCACAGACCTACGAGGTTCACGCCGACGGCCAACTGCTGACCTGCGAGCCTGCAGCCGTGTTACCCATGGCCCAGCGCTACTACTTATTCTGAGGCCACTATGATTGAACTGACCCACAGAGCACCCGCCGACGCCCAGGTCGACACCGAGGCGTTGCTAACCATTCATCAGCGCACCCGCAGCCGCCAGCGCATCACCCTGGCCGATGGCCGCGAGGCCGGACTGATGGTGGCACGGGGCGAAACCCTGCGCGGTGGCGACCTGCTGACCGGCGCATGTGGCACCGTGGTTCGGGTGGTGGCAGCCCTTGAACCCGTGTCGACCGCTCGCGCCCACCCCGGGCAAGCGTTGGCCCGCATCTGCTACCACTTAGGCAACCGTCACGTCCCGCTCGAAGTTGGCGAGGACTACGCCCGCTACCTGCACGACCATGTGCTCGATGACATGGTGCGCGGCCTAGGTGGCACGGTTGACGTCCACGATCACGCGTTCGAACCCGAGGACGGTGCCTACGGCGGCACCTCCCATTCACACGCCCACAGCCATGACCATTAAAGGAAACCCAATGAAAACACCTGCACTAACAGCCACCCTGGCACTGGCAACCACACCCCTCGCCCACGCACACACCGGCCACCATGGCGGTGACCTCGTCGCGACGCTGTGGCACATGATCACGCAGCCCGACCACATGGTGATGGCCGCCGCCGGTGCGCTGGCTGGGATTATCGCCGTGGTACTCGTCCGCCGCCGTGCTTGAGGACTTCCGGCTATTCCAGCTCGCCAGCCCGAACCTGCCGATTGGCGCCTTTACCTACTCCCAAGGGCTAGAGTGGGCTGTCGAGGCCGGCTGGGTCAGCGACGTGGACGCGCTGCATGACTGGCTGCGCTCCGTGCTCTGGCACAGCCTAGTA
This sequence comes from uncultured Gammaproteobacteria bacterium, assembly GCA_937139465.1. Lineage (GTDB taxonomy): Bacteria > Pseudomonadota > Gammaproteobacteria > Pseudomonadales > Litorivicinaceae > Litorivicinus. The sequence continues at coordinate 12,478 of CAKZQE010000114.1, read as the reverse complement.
TTGGGCGAGCTACCCCTGATACGGCGCGCCATGCGGGCCACGGATGAGGGTGACCTCGCCGCCTTTGAGCACTGGGCGCAGGCGCTTGTCGCCACTCGGGAGACGCGCGAATTGCGCACCGAGGAGCACCAGCGCGGCGCGGCTTTTTTGCGCGTCATCACTCGCTTGCCCTTGACGGTTGACCCCTTGTGGCATGACGCCCTGGCCCAAGCCCAGGCGACTGGCTTTGGCTACGCCGCGGCCCAATGGGGACTTAAACCCGACGCCGCCTGCCGCGGCTACCTGTGGAGCTGGCTTGAGGGCGCTGTGGTGGCGGGCGTCAAACTGGTGCCATTGGGGCAAACCCAGGGCCAGCAGCTTATGGCCGCGTTGTCCACCGAGCTCGTCCGTGCGTGCGAAGCATCCCGGGACATCGACGATGACGACATCGGCCCGTCGACCTTTGCCATGGCGATCGCCAGCAGCCGCCACGAAACTCAATACACGCGCCTATACCGCTCGTGAACAAGGACCTATACATGACAGACATCAAGAACCCCCTGCGCATTGGGGTCGGCGGCCCCGTGGGGTCAGGTAAAACCGCCCTGCTCGAAGCCCTATGCAAGCGCTTGCGCGAGCGCTACAGCATCGCCGTGGTGACGAACGACATTTACACTCAGGAAGACGCCAAAATCCTCACACGTGCCGGCGCACTGGACAGCGACCGAATCATTGGCGTTGAAACCGGCGGCTGCCCGCACACGGCCATTCGCGAGGACGCCTCGATGAATCTGGCGGCGGTGGATGACCTGGCCCGCACGCACCGCGACCTGGATGTGGTCTTTGTTGAAAGTGGCGGCGACAACCTAAGCGCCACCTTCAGCCCCGAGCTTGCGGACATCACCATCTACGTCATCGACGTCGCCGAGGGTGAAAAGATCCCACGCAAGGGCGGCCCTGGCATCACACGGTCGGATTTATTGATTATCAACAAGATCGACCTGGCCCCCTACGTTGGCGCCAGCCTCGAGGTTATGGCCAGCGACACCGATCGCATGCGCCCACAAAAACCGTGGACCTTTAGTAACCTAAAAACCGGCGAGGGCTTGGACACCATCATCGAGTTCATCGAGCATCAGGGCATGCTAACGGGGTAGCGGCTATTTCCCTTCGACCGCCGGCCGTGGAATTATGTAATCAGGAATCGCTAAACATTAAGGAAACTAAGGATGGTTTCTTCGACTTTGCTGGCGCGCTTGGGCGCCAGCATCCAAGACATTCGTGCGGAATTTGATCATTCCTCGCGCATGCAGCTGACGGTTGACCTGGTGCGTCTGATCGAAGCTGCGTTCGATGACGGTGTGCTGATTGTCGAAGACATCGACGGCAATCACGCGCCGACACTAGGCGGCGACCGAATCCCAGACATCATTCAGCACCTGTGTGATCTGCCCTGGGATAGTGCCGATCTAACACCCCCTTTGCGGATACGCCGACCGTGCTGACCGGGTTATAAGTATTAGTACCTAAGAATTTAGCTGTTCTTGGATCAGCCGCTACACTCTAGGAGAGTCCAGCCTGATGCTGGCCTATCACCCATAAGGTCATTACTGTGAAAGTTGTCGGATGCACCCAAGACAGTCGTTTAAATAGCAAGTGGACGCAGGCGCTACAGCCGGTCACTGACGTCTTTGCAACACGGGATATTGCTGCACTGGAGGCCTACCTTCAGGCCACCACCCCTGACCTGATTTTATTTCACATGGACGGTGACCAGCACCGAATCGATGAAGCGGTTTCGTTGATTATCGCCCATGAAAACGTTCAGGTGCTGGTCCTCGATGACCTGCCAGCCGACGAAAACGGGATTGTACTTTTAAAGGCGGGCGTGCGCGGTTACGCCAACGCACAGACCGAAGCCCGATTATTGCAAACGGCGGTGCAGGCCATTGCACGCGGTGAAGTGTGGGTATCGCGCCGCTTAATGCGCTTATTGGTCGAAGACCTGGTCGATCGCAACGGCTACAACGCGGGCGACAACAGCCGCCTGGAGAGCCTGACGGATCGCGAGCGCGAAGTCGCCGAGGTGGTCGCCGAGGGGGCATCGAACAAGGTGGTCGCCAGCCGACTCAATGTCACCGAACGCACGGTTAAGGCCCACCTGACCGCGGCCTTTCAAAAAACCGGCACCCGGGATCGGCTAGAGCTCGCGCTATTGGTCAAGGGCCAGTTGCCAACCCAAGGGTTGAGCCACGGCCTAAGCCGAGGTTAGCAGATACCTACCAGCGGACTAGCAACGACCGCCAAATAGGAACAATCTGAGGCCAATCTATACTATTGAGCCACATGTGAGCGATGACAAACGGAGCCGCCCCCGCGACGGCGCTCCCATGAAAACCAAAGGCACTGACATACCAGCGCTTGAAAAAGCGCTGGACGGTATGACGCCTGCCGAATGGTCCTCGCTCATTCCCATGTACGAGCGTCAACTGGCCAAAGCGGTCGAATCCAGGGACGTTGAAAAAGCCCTGCGGGTCGCCCGAATTTTGGTCGAACTCGGTGGGCGGCGCGTTACGCACACCAATGACAACTTCCTATCCAGAGCAGACAAACACAAACCGAAGTGACTGTCGTTCGTCCCTAGCCTCCCCCGATACTCCACCCGCTACAGCGATTGGTCAGCACTCGTGACGCCGGTACTGGCCTCGCCGTCCGACCCGGTTCATGGTAACGACATCTGAAAACTCCGGAGCACAACCATGAGCTGGCACGCGAACCTTTCGCCGCCTATTTCCCGCCACCTACGCGACACGCTGTTCGAAGCGCTCGCGAGTGCTTGCACGTCGTTGACGATCGAGCGCGATGAACAACGTCTGGTGGATGACGCTCTGCTGCTGACGATCAGCTTGATCGAGTCGTCACCGGCCACGGTTAAACAGCACCTCGTGACCATGGGCATTACTCGCCCAACGGCCCTAAAGAACCTGCGCGAGTTGCGCGCGTGTGGCTACGCGACCCACGTCGAGGCGGGCTGGTTAGGGACAGAATTGCTACTGAGCCGAGTGCTTCGGGAAACCCGGGGCCTGACCGACGCACTGGTCTCGATCGACAGCCTATTCGCCGGCGCCAACCACGACCGCCGCGCACAGTCAGTGCTGTGGGGATACCTGCGAACCGAGCTGTGGGCGCGCCGCGGCTTTTCACCCCTCGCTGGCGCCAAAAATTTAGGCTTGTTTCACCTCATCCATCGCTGTGCAAAAAAGCCAGGGCAAACGGCGGAGCAATACGAAGCCGTTGCCACCGAGCAGCAAGCGCTGTTCCATCCCGACACCCTGAAGCGATGGGTTGCCCTGGAGTGGGTTAACGCCGAGCGCGACAAACCAATCCGGGTCAATCCGCTGGGGCTACAAATCGCCGAAAACTACGCCAATCAATTTGCCAAATGCATCCTGTATGCAAGCCGGCAAACGCCCTATGTAGTCGTGGAACTAAGCGACGACAGGCCCTAGGCGACCCCGCCGCGATCCAAAGGCACGGAAACCTTTTGCATACACTCGCGCGCCCAAAATTAGATACCGCTGAGTCGGGGCTGTATCCTAAATCTTCGTTTAAACCCTCCCTAGACCCAGCCGACCTGAGGACATCCCCATATTTAGCCCACTCAACCCCGATGCCAAACAATGGTACGTGGACATCGCCAAGGCCCCGGACGATGTCCACTGGGCACTGGCTCGTGGGTATGTAGCGGCATCCTATGCGCGCAACGTGGCAATGGCTGACCCCTTTCGCACCCTAGGCATGCGTGCGTTAATGCTCGCGAGCCTGGAAAACTGGTCCTTGAAAACCGATCAATTTTCATTGGTGTCCGGCTCAAGTCGCCCGACCGCTCGCAAGCTGTTGAAAATTTATGCTGACACTGGGCTGGCCTACATGGCGGATGATGCTTGGTTCGCCACGGATCTGATGCTGTCGTCGCTGGACCACCCTACGCGGGCCATGATCGACCAAATTGAGCAGTGCGCTTGGCCTGATACCGAAGATTCGGACGCCTTCCGCCGCGCCGTGCGCCTGGGCTGGCTACGGGCTGAATACGCGGGAACCCAGCGCCTATGCCCCATTCAAGGGCGCGCCCTGTTCAGCCTCCTGCGGTTGCACCTGAATCAGCACGGCGCAGACCGCCGCCGGATACGCAACGTGCTGCAGGATCACACATCCGCCATTGGCGAGGACCTGGAGCCCGAGCTGCGGCGGTGGATCCTAAATGGCTGGGTCGAAACCAGCGATGAGCACTTCTTCAATGATCGCTGGGTGGTGCTTACGCCGCTGGGGCAGCGCATTGCAACAGACTTCATAGACCTCCTTTACGACTGCATCCTCCAGGCCATACGTATAAAACCACAACGATAAGGCAATTTTTGAGGGTCAATGCATGCGTTGTCGTCCTAGCGCTTTGGGACCATGGCGTCCATGATTATCCCATGAATCTTGTACCCGGAACCACACGACGATCGGACGCTACTGTCAAACAGGCTTTGACGGTCGCGACTCAATTGGTCGCTCAGCTGAAAATCGAAGGCAGTCACGAGGAACGCCGTGATGCCATTGATAACGTCCTGCGGATTTTAGAGGTCGGCTGTACCACGGGCTTCTCGCTTGGAAATTTGACCGTCGAACCCGGCACCAAATTGGATGCGCGCTTGGTCATGGACGCGGTCTCGCAAATCAACCGCCAAAGCACACCCGCGTTACGCCTGGTGCGATCAAACGTCACCCCCCTAAAGCAGCCCTAGCAGCTGCCCCATCACCAGCAGTGCGCTGGTGCTTAACGTCGAAAATAACGTGGTAACGACAATGATATTGGCCGCCAGGGTCGCATTGCCGCCCATGGCCCGCACCATCACGTAACTGGCAGCCGCCGTTGGCGCGCCCGCCATCAAAACCAGCACCCCCAACCCCTGGCCCGTGATACCCGCCGCGACACCCAAGGCGGCGATCAGCGCCGGCACCCACACCAATTTCGCCACGCAGGCAAACACGGCATTGAATGAGTCCGCCCGAAGCCCCGCAAAACTGAGGCTGGCGCCGGTGCAAATCAGCGCCAGCGGCAATGCCAATTGGGCCAGATAGCCCGCGGACTGGGTCAATATGGCCGGCAAACTGGCATGGGTCATGGAAAAGGGCAGCGCCGCCAAAATAGCGATAATCAAGGGATTTTTGACGATTCCCAGTAGCGTACTGCGAATATCCCGCCTGCCGGCCAACCAGCGATTCAAGGTAATTACCGACAGCACGTTGTAAAAAATGGTCACCAACGCTAGGTAAATCGACGCCATGACCAAGCCGCTGTCACCGTAAGCATTAACGCAGTACGCGAGGCCAATAATGCCCATATTGGCGCGAAACCCACCCTGCACGACCACGCCTCGATCCTCGGGTGGGTATACCCAACGCGTGGCGGCGACTTCAAGAATCAAGTAGGTCACCAGCGTACCGACCAGCCCCACCGCCACCAGGCGCGGGTTGAAGGTGTCTTCGAAACGCGTTTGGCTAATGGCCAAAAACAAAACGCACGGCAACGCGAGGTTAAAGACCAGCTTGGACCCAACCTCGACAAAGCCGTCATCAATCCAGCGGCGCCGGCGCAGCGCGACGCCCAACATCAGAACCAAAAAGATCGGTGCGGTGATGCCAAGGGCATCAATCAGAAAAGCTGACACAAACTGTCCATTCAAAGGTAAGCGCGAACCATAGCACTATCCGCGCGGACTCAGCGTCCCCAATAAGTGGCTCAGGTGCGCGCGCTTGATGGCCTCGATATCCAGGCTCGGTGGTGCGTTTAAGCTGGCCGCCAGAGATTGCTGAAAGGCCATCGCGAGAATCGGCCCCACCAACAGCGGTACCGAGCGCGTGATCGGGTGATCGACAAAGGCACCGTCCTTGACCCCCGCCGCCATCAACGCCAGCAGCTCACGATCCAGCGGCCCGCGCACAGCCTCAAGGAAGAAGCGCGCCAACGCTGGGTGCTGGCGGGCCGTCTCGCTAACCACAGGCATCAAGCACCCCACGGGCGACTCGAGCATGGCCGCGTACAGCACGTCCAAGGTTTTCCCTAGCCGCGCCGGGTAGTCCAGGTCTTCCTGAACGCGCAGGGCCTCGAGCTGGCCCGTAATGGCACCAGACAGGTCGCGCAGCACCGCTTTGTAGAGGGCTTCTTTGTTTTCGAAATAGAGGTAGATGGCGGCCTTTGATACCCCAGCCAGACGCGCCACATCGTCCATGCGCATGCCGCCATAGCCCTGGGTCGTCAGCACATCGAGCGCGCAGGCACGAATGTCGGCCTCCCGCCGCAGGCGCAGTGCGTGATCTATCGGCTTGCCGACCCGTGCCATCTGCCAATTAACCCTTTGAAAACGAACGACCGAGCCCCATACTCCCATTTACTGACTAACGAGTCACCTAATTAAAGGCTACTGCCCCATGGCACTCTTTTCGACACTCCGGCGCAACGCACTCTGGTATTTTCTAGCCGCACTGATTTTAGCCGCAGGCCTGGGTGGCTTTCGGGTCATGGGCGCATTAAAGACGCCCGTGGTCGCCGAACCCACCGTACGCGAGGTGCCCATTGTGACCGTCAGCACGGCCGCTGCGGTGACCCAAGCCCTGCCGATCCGCGGCGATGGGTTTATCCGACCCTTTCGCCAGGTCGCGGTCTCGGCCTTGAGCGGCGGCCAAATTATTGAGCTGAACCCGGCCGTGGAGCAGCGCCAGCGCGTTAAACAAGGGGATCTGCTTGCGCGATTGGATGACCGCGCCGCCCGGGCTAATCTGGCGCGTGCCAACGCCGATTTGAGCGGTAATCAGGCCAACCTCGCGCTGCTGGAAAAGCAGCTGGAACGCACGCAACGCCTGTTTACCCAAGGCAGCGTCAGCCAAAATCAGCTTGACCAGCTTGAATCCCAGGTCACCCAGGTAAAATCCACCATCGCCAGTTTGCAGGCCGCGGTGCAAAGCGCCCAGGTCACCCTGGACAACACGCAAATCCGCGCACCCTTTGACGGCCGCGTGCTGGAGCAAAGCGCTGACCTCGGCGCAGTGGTCGGTGCCGGCCAGCCGGTGGTCACGCTGTTCACCGATGAAGTCATGGAGGTTGCGCTGTCGCTGAACGAAGCTGAGGCGGACTTGATCCCCGGCTTAATGGCAGGCGCACGACCTGATGCCACGGTTAGCTGGACCCAGGGCGAGCAAGTGGTCAGCTACCCAGCGCAGGTGCAACGCGTCACCCCCGCTATCAGCGCGACCACGCGGACTCTGGCGCTGACCGTTCGACTTAAAAACACCGACGCCCGAGTGCTCAGTAACCGCTATGTCAACGTGGTCATTGATGGCGCCGCACCGGCGAACACCGTCGCCATACCCAGCACAGCCTTGCGCGTTGACGACCAGGTTTGGACCAACGAGGACGGACAACTCGGTATTCATCCGGTGACCGTGATTCACCGCGACCAAGAAACCCTGTTTGTCCGCCACCCTGACCTGGCCGGCCGCAGCGTGATTGTGTCGTCCCTTGATGGCGCCAGCGAAGGCATGAACATCCGCACTGCCGCCGCGCAACTTAGTCAGGCCAATTAAATGAAGTCCATCGTGAAGTGGATGGCCGAACACCCGGTCGCCGCCAACCTGACCATGATTTTCGTACTGGGTGTTGGCTTGCTCAGTGCCCTGAAGTTGCCGCAGCAGACCTTTCCGGAATTTACCCTGGACCAAATTTCAATCAGCGTTGTCTACCCCGGCGCAAGCCCCGTTGAGATTGAGCAAAGCATCATCCGCCCGATTGAAGACCAGCTGTCAAGCATCGATGGGGTCGACGAGCTGACCGCGACGGCATCCGAGGGCCGCGCCAGCGTCAACCTGTCGCTGAAGCTCGGCGAGGACGTCGGCCAGAAACTGGACGACATCAAAGCCGAGGTCGACCGTATATCGGTGTTCCCCGAGGACGCCGAGGAACCGAGCGTCACCCAGGCGTCAAACCGCAGCGAAGTGCTGGAAATCACCGTCCACGGCTTTGCCGACGAAGCGGTGTTGAAGGCCCAGGCTGAACGCCTGAAAAACGAGCTATCCAAACTGCCCAGCCTGTCATTCGTTCAGGTATCGCGCGTTCGCGATTACGAAATTTCCATCGAAGTCGACCGTGACACCCTCGCGGCCTATGGGCTGACCCTTGATCAGGTCGCCCAGCGCGTGCGCGCCAACAGCCTCGAACTGCCCGGCGGCGATTTGCGCACTGACCAGCTAACGGTACCGCTGCGCACCCTGGGCCGTAACTACACCGCCGAGGAGTTCAGCGACATCGTGTTGCTGTCCGGGAGCGATGGCACGCGGGTCACCCTAGGCGACGTCGCCACGGTCATTGATGGGTTCGAGCAATCCGATTTGTCCGCGCGCTTTGGTAACGAGCCCAGTGTCAGCGTCAACGTGTACCGCGTTGGCGACGAACAGGTTTTGGCCATTGTTGACGAGGTTAAGACCTACCTGGCCGAGCAATTCGCCCCGACCCTACCCCCAGGTCTATCGGCAACGGTCTGGAAGAACGAAGCTGAGGAGCTGCAAAACCGGGTCGATTTGCTGGTGTCCAACGCCATCTTGGGGCTCGGCCTCGTGGTGCTGTGCCTAGCGCTGTTTTTGGACCTGCGGCTGTCGTTTTGGTCCGCCGTCGGCATCGGCGTCAGCTTCATGGGCGCCTTTGGCGTAATGGCGTTGATGGACATGTCGATCAACATGATCAGCCTGTTCGGTTTTATCCTCGCCATCGGTATCGTGGTGGACAACGCCATCGTCGTGGGCGAGAACGTTTACCTCAACAACGAGCAGGGTCACCCTGGTGTCACCGCCGCCGTGCGCGGGGCCCAGCGCGTCGCCATCCCGGTGATTTTCAGCGCGCTGACGACCGTGGTCGCCTTTACGCCGCTGCTGCAGTTGCCGGGCATCCTCGGTAAGTTCCTAGGCGACATTCCGACCGTGGTGATTATCGTGTTGATGCTGTCGCTGGCACAGTCGCTGGTGATCCTGCCGCGTCACCTCTCCAGTTTGGATTTATCCCCCAGCGCACGGCCGTTTTTTCTGGTGCGCTGGATGAATCACGTGCGCGCCCCGATCGATCGTGGACTGCGCCGGTTTATCAACGGGCCGCTGGATGCGATGTTGCGATTCGCCACCGCCCACACCTCGATCCCCCTCGCCATGGTGGTCACCCTGATGATCCTGACCGTTGGCGTGATGGCCCACGGCTTCGTCAAGTTCAGCTTCTTCCCGGCGATTGAAGGCAAGTTCGTCACCGCCGACATCGAGATGACCGATGGCACCACCTTCGACCGCACCCAAGCCCTGACCGAGCAACTGCGGGCAGCGGCGTATCGGGCCGGGGAAACCCTGTCCGAACAGGACGTCATTCCGGTGGTCGAGAACATCTACACCGTAATCGGCGAGAGCCCAGCCGCCGGCGGCCCGAGCGGCGGTTCGAGCAACAGCGGCGCGGCCCTGGCGCACGTGGTGGTGCGCCTCAGCGACCCGGAAATTCGCACGGTGGCGACGGCGGCTTTTGAGCGCCTGTGGCGCGAGGAAATTGGCGACGTTGCCGGGGTCAAAAAGCTCACCCTAAGTGCCAGCCTGGTCGATGCGGGTGCCGCGGTCGCGGTCGAGGCGTCGGTGCCCGATGGTCAGAGCATCACACCGGTGATGGCAGACCTGCGCGCCGCACTTGGGGATCTGCCCGGCGTTTTCGATATTCGCGATGACAACTCGTCCGGTAAGCTCGAATACACCCTGTCGTTGAAGCCCAGCGCACCGGCATTTGGGGTCAGCCTAAATGACCTCGCGACCCAGGTTCGTAGCGGGTTTTACGGCACCGAGGCCGCTCGCGTTCAGCGCGGCGCCGATGATGTCCGCGTGTTTGTGCGCTTCCCAGAGGATCAACGCAACACCCTGGATGACCTGCTGGAAACCAGCATTCGCACCCCGGCGGGGGATCTGATACCGGTCGGTGCGGTGGCGGACATTCGTGCCGGCAACAGCCCAACCCAGATCAAACGCCGTAACGGCCGCACCATCACCACCCTGACCGCGGACGTGGATTTGTCGGTGATCACCGGCCAAGAAGCCAACGCTTTCTTGAGTGACAACGTGATCCCGGACCTGTTGGCGCGCTACCCCGGCCTTCAGATCGACTTCGGCGGCGAGCAGCGCACCCAGGGTGACGCCGGCGCGGCCCTGGGTCAGGCCTTCGCCATCGCGATGTTCGTTATCTTTGCCCTGCTGGCACTGATTTTCCGTAGCTACGTCCAACCCATCGTGGTGATGTTCGCCATACCCCTGGGGCTGATTGGCGCCATCGCCGGGCACCTGATTATGGGCATCGCCGTTGGCTTGCTCAGCATCTTCGGCATCATTGGCTTGGCCGGCGTAGTCATCAATAACTCGCTGGTGATGGTCGATAAGTACAACGAATTGCTCGCTGATGGCATGGACGTGCGCGACGCCGTGATCGAGGGCACCAAAGCGCGCTTCCGGCCGATACTGCTGACTTCGCTGACGACCTTTTTGGGCATTTTCCCACTGATTTTGGAAACCAGCTTGCAAGCTCAGTTCTTAATTCCGTTGGCCGTCAGTATTGGCTTTGGCGTGCTCTTTGGGACGGTCATTATTCTGTTATCGGTGCCCGCCCTGTTCATGGCCCTGGCCAAGCTACGCGGTCAAGCTAGCGCGCCGGTGGCTGTACCCACTTAGGCAGATCCGGCAGCGGCGCTGCCGCCAGCGCATCCAGCAGCGCCCCCGGGCGCTCGTTGGATAACAGCAGGTCCCGGTGCGCCGGTTTCACAAAGCCTTGGTCACTGACGTGTCCGATGAAGTCAATCAGGCCCTGATAGAAGCCGTCGACATTGAGCACGCCCAGGGGTTTTCGATGCAGACCAAGCTGTGTCCAGGTCCAGATTTCGAACAACTCTTCGAGTGTGCCGACACCGCCCGGCAGCGCCACAAAGGCATCGGATAGGTCAGCCATGCGCGCTTTACGCTCATGCATGGAGCCGACCACCTCCAGCTGAGTCAGGCTCGGATGGGCAATTTCCTTGTCCGCTAGGTGTGTCGGAATCACACCCGTCACCCGCCCTCCCGCGGCCAGACAGGCATCCGCTGTGGCGCCCATCAGGCCCACCGCCGCACCGCCATAGACCAGCTCGATACCGCGTTCGGCTAAGGTTTGACCCAATTGACGGGCCACCGCTAAGTAACCCTCGCCACGCCCCGGGCTGGATCCGCAAAATACACACACTCGATTCATGGCAATCCCCTTTTCGGGAGAGCCTAACGCAATTCCAGCTCATCAAACCCATTGCATCCGAATGCACTGCGATCTATGGTTAACCAAATTGTATAGGTAACCAGCATGCGCCAACCCGTCAAAACCGTCAGTTTCGGTGAACTCAAACCCTGCCGCACCGCCTTTATCGATGCGCACACCCCCGGCTCTGACCAAAAAGAGAACTTCACCATCATCGGCGGTGGTGTGTCCGAGTCACCGGATCAACACGTACACCTGACGGACGCCATCGGTTTCAACATCGGCGCAGCCGGCCAACCGCCTAAGTGCAACAACTCCCTCCACACCCACCGCACGGCGGAGGTGTTTTTTGTTCTTAAAGGGCGCTGGCGGTTCTTTTGGGGCCAACACGGCACCGCCGGCGAGGTCATCCTGAACGAGGGCGACATCTTCAACATCCCCACCCCGGTTTTCCGGGGCTTTGAAGGAATGGCGGGGGGGAGATTTGAACTCCCGACCTTCGGGTTATGAGCCCGACGAGCTACCAGACTGCTCTACCCCGCGTTGACTCCAAAACTATACAACTTGGGGTTCGCAGCCCTAGCGATTGTGAGCGTTCACGCGCGGAGTTCTCCTTTCACTTCGAGCCGCAGGCCTGGGCCGATGATCAACATCTTGTCCTCTAGTTCGTCCAGGCTCCCCTGAGTGATCCAATCAAGTTGTCGCAGGAGATGCAGCGCGACCGCCTGTTTGGCACGACGAGAGCCATCTTCCACCTTGATCGCAACACCCAGGCCATCTCCCGTTCTGCTCAAGCACTGAACGCCTTCGGCGCCCCCCTTGCTAATCACCTGCTGATGTGAGCGGGACATGAGCTCTGTGTCGAAGCGACCCTCTCCGGCCACAAGCTTGGGGTGGGCGAGCATCGCTCTGCTGATTTGCTCTAGCTCTGCATGGGTTGAAGCGCCGAGATGGGCGTAGAGCAAGGCGATCTGGGACAGCTGTAGGAGCAGGGTGGGCGCACCACAGTCATCGCGCTCAGCCACGAGTTCCTGCGCTGGGAGTCCAAGGATTTCCCCCACGCGCCGATTGATTTCTTGCTGGAGTGGATGGTCACCTTGGAGATAGCTCTCGAGGGGCCACCCCATTTTTCGTGATGTGGCAAGGAATGCCGCATGTTTTCCAGAG
>CAKZQE010000113.1 GCA_937139465.1 uncultured Gammaproteobacteria bacterium | reverse complement strand
AGTTAAACGTTTAGCTTTTTCAATAACCATTTCAGCAACTTGCACGTGACGGCTTGCTGGTTCATCAAACGTTGAAGCAACCACCTCACCTTTTACCAAACGTTGCATTTCGGTAACTTCTTCCGGACGTTCATCAATCAGTAATACGATCAATTCACATTCTGGGTGATTAAACGCCACGTTCTGGGCAATGTTTTGCAACAGCATGGTTTTACCGGCTTTAGGTGGAGCAACAATCAAACCACGTTGCCCTTTACCAATCGGTGAGGCTAAATCAAGCACCCGAGCAGTAATGTCTTCGGTAGAACCATTTCCACGCTCCATCCGTAAACGGTCATTAGCATGTAGCGGGGTTAAGTTTTCAAATAAAATTTTGTTACGCGAGTTTTCAGGCTTGTCGTGGTTTACTTGGCCAATTTTAAGTAGGGCAAAGTAACGTTCGCCTTCTTTTGGTGGACGAATTTTACCCTCTACCGTGTCACCAGTGCGCAAGTTAAAGCGACGGATTTGACTAGGAGAAACATAAATATCATCAGGACCTGCTAAGTAAGAGCAGTCAGCACTGCGTAAAAAGCCGAAGCCGTCTTGCAAAATCTCCAGTACACCATGACCGAAAATCGCTTCGCCACTTTTGGCGTGAGCTTTTAGGATCGAGAAGATAATGTCTTGCTTGCGTAATCGGGCTAGGTTTTCTAAGCCCATTGACTCGCCTAGCGTAATCAGTTCATGGACAGGGGTATTTTTTAGCTCAGTTAAATTCATAATGGTGAGTTTTCAATTTTTATCGAAATAGGCTGACGGCAGCATGAGTTAGGTTTATTGGAGAATGCTTACTCGACTGTTTAGTCGGCCAAGGGGTAGCCTCTAATAACGGGCGTAGGAAAAATTCGGGTTTAAAATTAGCACTAATGTGGAGAAAGATCCAGCAAAAGCAGGCAACGAATGTCGACCTGCTCACATTGTTACTACAGGTTTTCGTCTAAAAATGCTGTAAGTTGGGCTTTTGATAGTGCTCCAACCTTAGTTGCAGCTACTTTACCGTCTTTAAACAGCAGTAAAGTTGGAATTCCGCGAATACCAAACTTTGGCGGCGTACCAGCGTTTTGATCGATGTTTAGCTTACCTACTACTACTTTGCCGTCGTATTCATCAGCAACTTCGTCAAGGATAGGTGCAATCATTTTACAAGGTCCACACCATTCAGCCCAGAAATCAACTAGTACTGGTGTGCTTGAGTTTAGTACGTCTGCGTCGAAGCTGTCATCGCTCAGCTGAACCAATTTATCGCTCATTTAATACTCCAAAATTCTATGTTATCTGTCTCGATAATTTCATGACTATTTGAAATGATCCGACCAATGAATGCAAGCCAAAGCTCATTCCAAGGGAATCTAAGCTACTACCAATTAACATAAGTAAGGTTTATTAGCGTCTATTAGTTTTCTCTCACAAGGGTTTGACTGTAAATAAACAGGGAAAATTTACCAAGATAATCACACGCAGCAAGATACTACAGCTTATTTTTAATGGGAAATGACTACAAATTCTTAACGCGCAGGTCACAGCTCCTAACAACTCACCACATTTACTAAGAATGGGTGCTGGTAGTGCCACTTAGCTGTGATATGCTTACGCAATGAGCAAAACACATTTAACAGAACTCCGATTTGCCGAGTTAGGACTGCAAGATAAGGTATTAACCGCCTTAGAGCAGCACGGCTATCACAATTGCACCCCGATCCAGGCGCAAAGCTTGCCTATCTTAACTAAAGGTAAAGATATTGCTGGCCAGGCGCAGACCGGCACGGGGAAAACTTTAGCCTTTTTAGTGGCCACGTTTAATCACCTGTTGGTATCAGCAGAGCCCGAAACGCGCCAACAAAACCAACCTCGCGCCATTATCCTTGCGCCCACTCGCGAGCTGGCCATCCAGGTGGCGGAGGCGTTCCAGAAATACGCCAGGCACCTGTCGGGTTTTCACGTGCTGCCGGTGTACGGCGGCTCTGACATGCGTGGCCAATTACGGCAATTGGAGCGTGGCGTGCATGTCGTGGTAGGCACGCCTGGACGAGTAATGGACCATATGCGGCGCGGCTCGCTCAAGTTGTCCGGGCTGCGGACGCTGGTGCTGGATGAGGCCGACGTCATGCTGAACATGGGATTCGAAGAGGACCTCAATACCCTTCTATCGTCTGTTCCCAAAAACGCGCGGAGCTTGCTGTTCTCCGCCACGATGCCGGGCGAGGTGGCCCGCATTGCGAAGAACTACATGCAGAACGCGCACGAAATTACAGTGGGGTTGCGCAACGCGGGCTCTGAAGGCGTGTCGCACGAATATTGCGCCGTGCATGCGAAAGACCGCTATCGCGCCTTGCGCCGGATT
>CAKZQE010000112.1 GCA_937139465.1 uncultured Gammaproteobacteria bacterium | reverse complement strand
TCTGTTCTGCCTCGGCGGTTGGGGAAAAAGCGCGAATTTCGCGTATGTCACCACGGATCCGGTTCGACGGAAACGGTTCATCGCCGAGATCATCAAGTTCTGTCTCAAGCAGAAGTTCGATGGCGTCGATTTCGACTGGGAACAACTGGGTGCGTATCGCGTCTAAAGGAGGAAGATCATGAAAGTCATCCGCACAGCCGCATTCGGCGGGCCCGAAGTTCTGACATTCGAAGATATAGCCGATCCCACGCCGGGCGCGGGAGAAGTCGTTGTCGACATCAAAGGAGAGGACGGGAGACCCGAAGAGACCCTCGAAAGTGTACAAGCCGCACTCCAAAAGACAATCGCGGACGCCACCAAATTGGAGGTCTTGTTTGGGAAGGACCTTTCTTCCGACAAGTTCTCGGCAATCGAAAACGCGATCAAAAAAATCGTGGAGGCCGACTTTGCGGGAGCGGACGCGGTCTTGGCCGACGGTGCCTTCCTGCAGGAAGCGGTTGACGCGTCCGGCGGCGAACTCGTGATTGTCGAAAAAGTCCTGCTGGGCGGCGGCATCGGCATTGGCGTTCGTGAATCGGACGGCGAGCTGAAAGGCAAGCTGAACGCAGCCATCGACACCATCAAGGCAGACGGTCGTTTGAACACGATCATCGTCAAGTGGTTTAGCGAAGAACAAGCCGTCTACTAAGACTGGCTGGCGAGAAAGGCCCCTGTGCGGGGCCTTTTTTCGTTGCTGACTATGTGTACAGATCCTAGCGCCCTCGAAGGGCTGACATGGCTCGCTTGCTACCTAACTACCGGCAAGCACCTCCTGTTTTATCAAAGCTTTGGCACCGTGCTATTGCTGTTATCCCTGGCCGCGCCGTTGGCGCTCGGGCTGGGTTTTTTGGGTGCCATGGCGAAACGTTCCTCCGTCATTGGCGTGCGCCAGCTCGGCCAAGTCTATGTGGCGATGGTGCGTGGCATTCCCGACATTGTTTTCTTTCTGTTTGTACCGCTGATGATCGACCAGGGGCTAGAAATACTGCGTCACTACACCCTGTGCCCCGATGTCACGGCGCCGATTTTCCAGGGCAATGATTTTGTGGTCTGCGAGGCCGCCAAGTTGCCCCTATCCTCCGCAGAGCCGTGGGTGCATAGCCTCTATGGTTTTTCACTGGCGCTGGCGGCCTTCGCGATTGTTTTTGGGGCCTTTGCGGCCAACACCCTCGACGGCGCCCTCGGCGCGGTGCCCGCGGCGCAACTTGAAACTGCACGGGCGTACGGGCTTCGACCCGGGCAGGTGTTTTGGCGCATCCATGTGCCGCAGATGTGGGGCTATGCACTGCCGGGGCTGGCGAACCTATGGCAAATCCTGATCAAGGCCACGCCGCTGCTGTTTCTGCTCGGCATTGAAGACATCGTTTACTGGGCGCGTGAACTGGGGGGCATGAAAGGCAATCGCTTTGACTACCCGCACCCGGATTGGCGCATCTGGTATTTCTCGGCCCTACTGATCTTTTACCTGAGCATGACCTGGGGCAGTGAAAAACTGTTTGCCCGCCTGCAGGGTCGCCTGGCGAAGGGTCAAGCCACCCTGGCTGGCAAGGGAGCGGGCGTATGATGTGTGCTGACACCCTCGCCGACTACGGTCTGCGTTCCCTCGGCATTGGCGAGCGGTTGCTGCCGAAAACCGACATCACCCTGTGCGATCAGGTGGTACTGATTGGCAGCGGCATGCTGTGGAATGTCTATTTCGCGGTGTTCGCACTGATCTTGGGCTTTGGATTTGCCACGGCGCTAGCGCTGGGCAAGGCATCGGCCAACCCCTGGCTGCAAAAACCGGCCAGCGGATTTGTGTTTTTCTTTCGCGGCACGCCGCTGTTTATCCAGTTCTTTTTTGCCTACGAACTGTTCGTGCTGATCCCCAAAGTCGGTGTCGAGTTCAGCGTTATCGGCATCGACTTTAATCTAGAAACCCGGTGGCTGACCCGGGCATGGCTGGGGGCGCTGATTGTTCTGTTTTTGAATACATCCGCCTACACCGCGGAAATATTCTACGGTGCCCTGCGCAGCGTGCCGTCCGGTGACATCGAGGCCGCCAAAGCCTACGGCATGAATCCCAGCCAGCGCTTTCGCCGCGTCGTGTGGCCCAGCATGCTGCGCCTTGCCTGGCCGTCCTACACCAACGAAGCCATCTTCCTGTTCCACGCAACCACGCTGATTTTCTTTAGCGCCTTTCCCGCGTGGCGCCAGCAGGGCGACGCCCTCTACTATGCCAACTACTTTGCCGAGGCCACCTTCAACCCCTTTGTGCCCTACCCCATTGTGGCCGCTTGGTTTGTACTGTTTACCCTGCTGATTATTGGCGGGTTTAGCATGGCCCAGCGCCGATTAAATCGGCATTTGCCCGGCCAAGCTCCAAAATTTAAACTACGACTACGCCTGATTCGCTAAGCGCGAGGAGCCCCCATGCCATCGTTTGATATCGTCTCTGAAATTGACAACCACGAGCTACAAAACGCCGTGGACCAAGCCAACAAAGAAGTCACGACACGGTTTGATTTCAAAGGCACACAGTCCGCGTTCGAGCTCAAAGACGGCACCGTTAGCCTGGCCACGGAATCTGAATTTCAGCTCGACCAGATGTACGACATGCTGACCGGAAAAATGGCCAAGCGCGGCATCGACATTCGCTGCTTGGAGCGCCAAGACCCTGAACTGCACTTAAAGAGTGCGCGCCCGCACGTAGCCGTCAAGCAGGGCCTCGAATCCGCCGATGCCAAAAAGATCGCCAAACTGATCAAAGACGAAAAACTGAAGGTGCAAGCGAGTATTCAGGGCGACACGGTCCGCGTAACCGGTAAAAAACGCGACGACCTGCAAACCGCCATTGCCCTGCTGAAGGAAAAGGACCCGGTCAGCCTGCCCCTGCAATACCAAAACTTCCGCGACTGATGCTGCCCTCACCCGGGTTCAAGCACCTGCCGGCCGCCCTGTCAGGCGACGAAGTGGCCGCACTGGATGCCCGCATCAACGCCCTCATCGAAGGCTTCAGCATCGAAGCCTCGACCGCGGTCTTTTCAACCCGGGTCAAGCCAAAAACACGTGACCGGTACTTCTTGGACAGTGCCCGCGGCATTGCGCCGTTCTTGGAGGACGGCTGTGTTGATACCTATGGCAAGCTGACACGACCGAAAGCCGAGTGCATCAATAAAATCGGCCACGCCCTGCACGATTTTGACCCGGTCTTTGCCGCCCTCGGCCGTCATCCCGCGGTGGTTGCGGCGCTGCATGAGCTCGCTGACGAACCTTGGCTGCTGATGCAGTCCATGGTAATCATGAAACCACCGGGTATCGGCGGCGAAGTGCGTTGGCATCAGGACGGGACCTTCTTGCGCGACGACCAAGAATCCGTGATCGGCTTTTGGTTTGCTCTGGAAGACGCGGACGCCAACAACGCCTGCTTGCAGTTTAAGGTCGACGGTCATCACGATCCGGTGGGTGAACACTTTTGCGTTGACCACGACAGCGGTAACAACCGCTTCGAGGTGGTCTGCACACAGACCTGGCCGGACACCGATGGCAGCGAAGTCTGCTTGGCACCCTGTAAAGCCGGCGACGTGCTGATGTTCGGCGGCCGCATTCCGCACGCCAGCTCCGCCAACCGCTCCGAACGATCCCGGCGCGCGATAACCCTGCATTTTCGCCGCGCCAACACCAAATGGGCCGCGGATAACTGGCTGCAGCGCGGCCCGCTTACGGATTTTGTTGTATGAATATCGCCTTTGTCGGCCTCGGCGCCATGGGGCGACCGATGGCGCAACACCTCATGGATGCCGGTCATCACTTGCGGCTGTTCGCGCGCAACCGCGAGGACTTTGACGGCAAGCTATCGACGCTGATTTCCGCCGGCGCCAGTGCCCATCACAGCATCCCCAGCGCCGTTGCCGATTGCGATGCGCTGATTATCAACGTCACCTCGACCGAGGATGTGCTGGACGTCATCACAGCTGCGGCGGGTTCACTGCCCCCTCATGCCCTGGTTATCGACCATTCAACCATCACACCCGAGGGCGCACGCAACGCGGCCAAACACCACCCGCGCTTTGTCGACGCCCCAGTATCCGGTGGCGAAGCCAAAGCCATCAGCGGCGAGTTGGTCAGCATGGTCGGCGGCGACGCAAGCGACGTGGCCGCGGCCTGGCAGCTGATGCAAGCCTACGTTAAAAGCCACGTGCACCTGGGCCCTGTTGGCGCCGGACAAGTGGCGAAGCTGTGTAACCAGATTGCCCAGGTCATCAACATCCAAGGCATCGCCGAGGCCATGAAGTTCGCCGAACTCCAGGGCGTTGATCAGCACGCGGTACTGGAAGCCATACGTGGTGGCATGGCCGGCAGCCAGATGCTGGATCTGATGGGGCCAAAAATAGCCGCGCGGGACTTTACGGCGGGCATTCAGGCGCGGTTACATGCCAAAGACTTCGGCCTTGCCGCCAGCGTAATGGGCGCAGACGCAGGTCCCGCCCTGCGAGCGACCCAGGGCCAACTGGAGCAACTCATGAGCCAAGGGCTCGGCACGCAGGACACCTCAGTGCTTTATCAACTTCTGGAAGGCCATGCCGATGGACAATGATTTCGCAATCACAGCGAAAAGCCTCTACGGCACCCGCAGCGAGGAGATGTTTCAAGGCATCACCAGCTTTATCAGGCGCACCTACACCCGCGATTTAAGCCAAGCGGATGTCGCTGTCATGGGTGTTCCCTTTGATACCGCCACCACCAACCGCCCCGGTGCACGCTTCGGCCCCCGGGCGATTCGCGAGGCCAGCGCGCAGCTGTGCTGGGCACGCCCCTACGGCTGGGGCTTTGACCCCTTTAAGACCTTGGCGGTGGTGGACTACGGTGATTGCCCCTTTGACTTGGTGAAACCGGCGCAGGTGCCGGATGAGATCGAGGCCCACGCCCGAACCGTGGTGGAATCGGGCACGACGTTGCTGACCCTGGGGGGCGATCATTTCGTCAGCTACCCCGTGCTCAAGGCGCACCACGGGGTGCATGGGCCGGTGGCGCTGGTTCACTTCGATGCCCATTCCGACACCTGGCCGTCGGAGCCGGGCGATATCGAACACGGCACCATGTTCTACCACGCGGCCCGCGATGGCATTGTCGTGCCCGAGCACTCAATCCAGTTAGGTATCCGCACCCACAACAGCGACCGCAGGGGCTTCGCTTGGGTCGAGGGGCCGGAACTCCAAATGCGCAGTGCCGACTCCATCGCCGACCAAATTCGCGCTCGCGTAGGTGATTTGCCGGTCTACATGACCTTTGATGTGGACTGCTTGGACCCGGCCTATGCCCCAGGCACTGGCACCCCCGTCATCGGCGGTCCGTCAACGGCCCAGGTGCTGGCGATATTACGTGCGCTCAAGGGCATCAATTTAATCGGGATGGATGTGGTTGAGGTCTCCCCAGCCTACGATCACGCCGAAGTGACCGCGCTGGCCGCCGCGACCATCGCCCAGCAGATGCTGTGCTTGTTGGCGTACTACCGCGGGGCTCGCCCGGATGGTGAGGGCTAAATAAAGCGCTCGAAGAAGCGGGCTTGGTCAGCGCCCACGCTGGCATAGCCCGCGAATACTCCCTTAGGGCAGAGAATTTCTTCCCAACGGCCGCGCTGGTTTCTAAAGAAAACCCGGCGCGACTGCATGCCGCTACCTAGGACGCGGCCGACCGCCACCAACACATTTTCGATATTGGCCGACAGCGAATCGATGCAGTCGGGCGCATCCGCTAGCAAGACAAAGGTGTCTGTGACCCGGGCAATGCGGAATCGGCTGCTGGAAAACTCAATATAGTCGTCGAGCGTCGGTTGAGTCATACGGTGTCCTAAACTACTAGGAGTAAGTATAACTACGTAAAACTCCCCTCGCTACTGGACCTACCCCAGTCGCGTGGCAAAGTCTGTAAAACCAAAGGTTCGGAGCACTTCGAGCCGATCGTCCCGCGAGTCCCATAGTACCAAGGCAGGCAGCGGGATCCCGTTAAAGGTGTTGGTTTTGACCAGGGTGTAATGGGCCATATCGTCGAACATCACGCGCTGACCGATGGTCAGCGGCGCATCGAAGCTGTAATCCCCGATCACATCACCCGCCAGGCAGGTTTGCCCACCCAAACGGTAGGTGTGCGCTTTTTCCGAGGCCTCACCGGCACCGAAGATGTCAGCCCGGTACGGCATTTCCAGCGTGTCGGGCATGTGACAGGTCGCACTGGTATCCAAAATCGCCAAATCTATACCGTTACGCGGCGTGTCGAGCACTTCGGCCACCAGCACGCCGGAGCGAATAGCCACAGCCTCACCGGGCTCCAGATAGACCTGAACGCCGTAGCGCTCGCTGAAGGCCTTCACACGGCCAATCAGCCCCTCGATGTCATAGCCCGGGGCGGTGATGTGATGCCCACCACCGAAATTGACCCATTCCAGCGTCGGCAACAGCTCGCCAAAGCGGGCCTCGACCGCATCCAGTGTCCGCGACAAATGCTCAAAGCCCTGCTCGCACAGGGTGTGGAAATGTATGCCCGTCACGCCGTCCAAATCCGCGCCATCCAATTCGGAGGCCGGAATGCCCAGGCGCGAACAGGGTGCGCAGGGGTCATACAGCTCGACCGCACCCTCGCTGTGTTCCGGGTTAATGCGGATGCCCAGCGTCAGGCCGGCCGCCAGGGCGCGCTCACGAAAGCGGTGCAACTGCGCAACCGAGTTAAACACCAGGTGATCAGCAATCGGCAGCAGGGCGTCGATGTCGCTGTCTTTAAACGCCGCGCTGAACACGTGGACCTCGCCGCCGTAATGCTGATGTGCCAGCAAGGCTTCGTGAACACCGGATGAGCAGGTACCGGACAGGTATTGGGTGGTCAGCCGCCCCAGCGCCGGCAGGGAAAAAGCCTTCAACGCTGCCAGCACCTTGGCCCCCGATCGCGCCTGCACGTCAGCCAGTACCGCTAGGTTGGCCTCGATGGCGGCGACATCGATGACAAAACTCGGTGACGGCACCCGCGACGGGTCAAAACCCTGAAACGACGCGCTGTTCACGCGAGGTTAAAATCCGGATCTTCGATTACGGACCAGGGCAGACCGTAACGGTTCATGTCGTCCAAAAAGGCATCCGGATCCAGCTGTTCGATGTTCCATACGCCCGGCTTCATCCAGGTGCCCTCGACCATCATTTTGGCGCCAATCATGCAAGGCACACCCGTGGTGTAGCTAATGGCCTGGGATTTAACCTCGGCGTAGCAGGCTTCGTGGTCGCAAATATTGTAGAGGTAAGCCGTTTTCGGTTTACCGTCCTTAATGCCGGTCACGTAGCAGCCGATGCAGGTTTTACCCTTGGTACGCGGACCGAGACTGGCCGGATCAGGCAGCACCGCCCGCAGGAACTGAATCGGCGTGATCGACTGACCGTTGAAGTCGATCGGCTCGATCGATGTCATGCCAACGTTCTCCAGGCATTTTAAGTGGGTCAGGTACTTTTCCGAAAAGCTCATCCAGAACTGGGCACGCTTGAGTGTCGGGTAGTGTTTGGTTAGCGACTCCAGTTCTTCGTGGTACATGCGGTAGATGTCGTAGGTGCCGACGCCCTCGGGGCAGGTAAAGGACTGGTTCATGCTCATCGGCGGCGTGGTGACGAACTCGCCGTTCTCCCAGTGGCGACACTCAGCACTGACTTCACGGATATTAATTTCCGGGTTGAAGTTGGTCGCAAATGGGTAGCCGTGATCGCCACCGTTGACGTCGATGATGTCCAGCGTGTGGATCTCGTCGAAATAGTGCTTCGCCAAGTGCGCGGTGAAGACGTTGGTCGCGCCCGGATCAAACCCTGATCCCAGCAGCGCCATCAGCCCGGCTTTTTCAAACTTCTCTTGGTACGCCCACTGCCATTTGTATTCAAACTTCGCCGTGTCTAGGGGCTCGTAGTTGGCCGTGTCCATGTAGTGAACGCCCGCATTCAGGCAGGCGTCCATGATGGTCAAGTCTTGATACGGCAGCGCGACATTGATCACCAAGAAGGGCTGTTCAGCCTTCAAAAACTCGGTCAGCGCGGGCACGTCGTCCGCATCGACCTGAGCCGTGCGAATCGGTCGGTCCAGTTGTGCTGCGATGGCATCGCACTTAGCGAGCGTGCGCGACGCTAACACCACGTCAGTGAAGACGTCAGGCAGGCTCGCAACCTTGTGGGTGACCACGCCGCCAACGCCGCCGGCGCCGATAATGACTACTTTTGCCATGGAATGCTCCTAGTGCTCGTAATAGGTGTAGCCGCGCAAACTGTCGCGGTATTGTTCAAGTATTTCACGCCGTTGTGACGGCTTGATCAAGCCGCTTCGGACCGCGCGTTCTGCCGTCTTGCGAAAGTGTTCCAACAGTCCCGCCGGCGTGTATTCCACGTAGCTCAGTACGTCCTCGACCGTATCGCCCTGCAATTCCCGTTCGATTTCAAACTCGCCGCCCTCGTTGATGCGCACGCTGACCACGTTGGTGTCGCCGAACAAATTGTGCAGATCCCCAAGGGTTTCCTGGTACGCCCCCACCATAAAGGCGCCAAAGACGTAGTCCTCGGTAGGCACCAAGGGGTGCACCGGAAGCGTCGAGTGTCCGCCCACGAACAGGTCGATCTTACCGTCACAGTCGCAGGTTAAGTCCGCCAGAATCGCTTCGCGGGTGGGTTCTTCGTTCAACCGGTGAATGGGCATCACCGGGAACACCTGATCCATCGCCCAGGTGTCCGGCAACGACTGAAACACGCTGAAATTGACGTAATAGATGTCCGCCAGGTCCTGGTGCAGTGCCTCCAGCTCTTTGGGGATGCGCCGCATCTGGGGCAGCAGGTGCTTGACCTGCTGCATAACGTCCAAGCACAGGTTTTCTGCCAACGCGCGCTGGCGCAGGGAGGTCTCCCCGGACTGGAAGGACTCGCGGACGTCATCGCGGTAGTAGATCGCATCGGTAAAGCTTTGGTGTGCGTTGGCGACCTTAACGTTGGCCTGAATATCCGCCAGCTTCTGGATGGCGTCATCGTCCTCGTCGGTGATGGCGCGGATCGGGCCCGGCTCGAAGGTGGTGACGTCCAAGGTGTTGAACAGCAGCATCGACGAATCCGCCACCGTGGCACGGCCGGATTCACTGATCAGAACCGGGTGCGCAACGCCCTCGGCCAAGGTCGCCGCAACACTTTCGACGACGTCGTAACAGTACTCAGCCAGGGTGTAGTTGGTGTCACCACCTTCGTAGTTAACCGCCAGCCCGCCACCCAAATCCAGGTAACCCATGGCCGCGCCCTCGGCGACCAGCTCGTTGTAGTAACGGACGGCCTCGGCCACGCCGGTGCGAATATCGCGGATATTCGGAATCTGCGAGCCCAGATGGAAGTGCAGCAGGCGCAACCACTCCAAGTGCCCAGTCTCGCGCAGCCGGTCGACCATGTTGACCATTTGATTGGCCGACAAGCCGAACAGAGAGCGATCGCCACTGTCCTCGCTCCAGTGGCCTTCGACCTGGGTTGATAACTTGGCACGGAAACCAATCCGCGGCTCGACCTGCAGCGCCTTGGCGCGCTCCAAAATCAGATCCAATTCAGCCGGGGTTTCGACCACGAAAAAGCACTCAAACCCAAGCTGACGGGCACGCAGCCCAAGATCGACAAACTCCGCATCCTTGTAGCCGTTGCAAATGATCATGCTGCCCGGCTCTGTCAGGGTGGCCATGGCGATCATCAGTTCGGCCTTGCTGCCGGCCTCGAGTCCGTGGTTGTAGCGCGCACCAAAACGCGCGATTTCCTCGATCACCTGGGACTGCTGATTGACCTTGATCGGAAACACACCACGGTACGGGGACTGATAGTCGTGGGCCTCGATGGCCGCCGCGAAGCTTTGATTCAGGTGGCTGACCTGCAGATCGATCAGGTTTTCGATGCGCAGAACCACCGGCAGGTCCATGCCGCGGTCTTTGATACCCGCGAGGATATTCATAAGCGGCACTTTCGGTGCACCCGGCACGTTCGGCGGCGCCACTTCTAATAAGCCACGGTCGTTAACCGAGAACACGCCTTTGCCCCAATCGGGCACGCTGTACAGGGTCGATGAGTCCTGCGATGTCCATGGTTTTTTCGTCAATGCCAACTCCTTGATGATGGGCGCGACTCGAAAGCTCGCACCCTAACGCTTTACACTACAGATTCAAGCGAAAAAGTGCGCTTTAATGCCGCTTTCTGACGACCTGTCTTACACCAGAGCACACAAGGCCCAGCGCATGGATTGGATGAATGGCTTGCCGACGCGGCTTGGCCAGCAATTGCAGTTTTTAGTCGAGATTGATCGACTCAAATCCGTGGTCCGCGCGACTCGGAATTTACACGGTGGGCGACTGGAAAACACCGCCGAACATTCGTGGTACGTCGCGTTGATGGGGCTAATGCTGGCCGAGCACGCCAACGAACCCGTGGACGGTGGCCGCGTCGCCCAAATGTTATTGATTCATGACCTCGTCGAAATCGATGCTGGCGATCACCCGCTGCACGCCGGTCACCCCCCGGTTGACCAGGCCGCCAAAGAGCAAGCCGCCGCCGAGCGTATTTTTGGCCTGTTGCCGGACCCGCAGGGGGCCGCGCTGAAAGCGCTATGGCACGAATTTGAGGGCATGCAAAGCGCCGACGCCCGCTTCGCCAAAGCGATTGATCGCTTCCAGCCCTTGATGGCCAACATGGCCAACGACGGCGGTAGCTGGCCGCAGTACGACGTCTCCCGCGCCCAACTGGAAACCCGCGTCGGCGGCATCGGTCAGGGCTCGGATACGCTGTGGCAGGTTGCCCAACGCATTTTCGACGCCGGCCAAGCCCAGGGCTGGATCAAAGCCTGATGGACGTTATTTTTCTAGCCCTGGCGGGGTTTGCCGCCGGCGCCATTAACGCCCTCGCCGGTGGCGGCACGCTGTTTACGTTCTCGGCGCTGATGTTTACCGGCCTGCCCCCCGTGGTCGCCAACACCACCAGTGCGGTGGCGGTGCTGCCCGGGCAAATCGCCGCGGGCTTGGCGTACTGGAGCGATATCAAAGCCTATTGGCGCCAGTGGCTGCCCCTATCCGTGTTATCAGCCATCGGCGGGCTGATCGGCGGGGTGGCGCTGTTGAACGGCGGCAACGACACCTTTCGTTTTTTGGTGCCGTTTCTGGTGCTGCTGGCGACGGTTTCGTTTCTGTTCTCGGCGCAGATTGCCGCCTTTGGTGAACGACTCGCCGAACAAAAAAAGGGCCCTGGCTTCGCCTACGGTGTGCACAGCCTGGTGTCGGTGTACGGCGGCTACTTCGGTGCCGGGATGGGCATCATGATGCTGGCGTCGTTGCCGCTCACCGAAGGTCGCGACTACCACCGGGTCAATGCCGCAAAAAGCTTAATGGCGACCATCATGCAGGGCATCGCGGTGGTGCTGTTTTTGATCGTCGGCGATATTGACTACGCTGCCGCAGCCGTCGTCGCCGCAGCCAGCATCACCGGAGGCTGGCTGTCGATTCGCATTGGCAAGCGCATTCCGACGATCTGGATTCGGCGCTTTGTGATCCTGGTGGGGTTTAGCCTAAGCGCTTGGTACTTCGTGGCCTGATCTAGAAGACCACCAACACCAGCAGCGCCAGCACCGCCGCCGCAATCAGGTAATTACGCGGCGTCATCAGCCGATCCAGTTCATTGCCGTTGAGTTCGGGCAACGGAGTATCCAGCGCCGCGTTGGCGTGGGGCTTGGGCGCACTTGCCCAGTTTTGTGGTTTCACCGGCGCGTCGGCCACGTGCCGATGCAAGTGAGGCGACAACTCGTAGGTCGGGGTGGCGGGCTTACCGACGGTGTAGTTCGCCACCACGTCGCCCGCGGCGTTGGAGCAACGAACACTGCTCTGCTCGACCAGAATGGCACGCAGGATAGCGGCGTCATCGGTAAAAAATGCCTTACCTAACTGAATACCCCAGGTTTCACCCTGACGCTTCATCAGCGGATGCAGCGCCGCCCCAGACTTGTGGTGCAACGTTAGTGCCGAATAAAAACGCGTATCCATACATCCCTCAAAGCGGTAACCAGTCGTCCTGCGCCAGACCCTGAGCAAAGGGCTTGGCGCGGCCCAGATCGCGCGCTAACCAATGCGCTCGACATAGGGATACATACTTGTCATTTCCACCGATTTCAACCTGCGCGCCCTCGTCCACTGGCGCCCCGTCGGCCCCCATGCGAATGACCATGGTGGCTTTTGAGCCGCACCAGCAAATGGTCCGGATTTCGCGCAGGGTATCGGCGATGGCCAGTAATTCGGCACTGCCGGGGAACAGCTTGCCCTGAAAGTCCGTGCGCAAGCCGTAGCACATCACCGGCAGGTCCAGTTCGTCACAGACGCGGCCCAGCTGCCACACCTGCGCCGGGGACAGAAACTGAGCTTCGTCCACAAACACGCAGGCAAAGGCGTGCTGACGGTGCAGGCCTTGGATTTTATCGAACAGATCGTCGTGGGCATGGAAGGCATAGGCGGCATCGTTCAGGCCGATGCGTGAGCCGATGCGACCGACGCCGGCACGGTCGTCAAAGCTGGCAGTCAGCAACAGGGTCGACATGCCGCGCTCGCGGTAGTTATGAGACGCCTGCAGCAGCAGTGTCGATTTTCCGGCGTTCATCGCCGAGTAAGAGAAGTAAAGTTTGGCCATCGGCCTAGTATCGCGTTATTTGGGCAACAGCACCAAGTGCTCCACTTCCAAACGCACGCCCACATCCGCGCCCAACTCGTGGTCGTGGTGTGACGGGGCCAGACACCCAAGCTCGACCCCGTTGTCGAACCGCACCCGGTATACAAAGTGCGAGCCGCGAAACTGCTTGCTGACCAAGGTCGCGTGCTGCTCGGCGTCGTCATCGTGAATCAGGTCATCGGGGCGAAACAGCAAGGACATTTCCTGTCCGGGTTCGTAGCCGAGGGTTTGATCCGAGGTCAGCACACCCAGGGGTGAGTCGACCTGCGTGGTATTGACCACGGTGCACGGCAATACGTCACCGGCGCCGACAAAGCGCGCCACGAATTCTGTCCGTGGCTCGTGATAGAGACGATAGGCAGCGTCGAACTGCTCAATGATGCCGTCGCGCATCACCGCAACACGATCGGCGAAATCGAAGGCCTCTTTTTGATCATGGGTGACCATCAGCGCGGTGACGCCATCGGCCTTTAAAATGCCGCGTACTTCGTTGGCCAGACGCGCCCGTAACTCGCTGTCCAGACCGCTGAAAGGTTCGTCCAGCAGCAGCACCCGTGGGCGCGGCGCTAATGCGCGGGCCAGGGCGACCCGTTGCTGCTGGCCGCCTGACAGTTCGTGAGGAAAGCGCGCCCCCAACCCACTGAGCCCAACCAGCGCCAACAAATTATCCACCCGCAGGCGTTGCTCAGCCCGGCTCCAGCTTTCGATGCCAAAGCGGATGTTGTCAAACACACACAGGTGCGGAAACAGGGCCACGTCCTGAAAGACCAGCCCAACGCCGCGATCCTGGGCCGGCACACTGGTGCTGGCGTCGGCAATCCGCTCGTCCCCCAGCCAGATTTCGCCGCTGAGGACCTGGGTAAATCCGGCGATACTGCGCAACAGCGTGCTTTTGCCACAGCCGCTGGGGCCGAGCAAACACCCAAGCTCACCCGCACCCAAGGTGAGGTCGACCTGGTGTACCACCACGTCACCGTTATAACCAAGGTTTAACCGTTTGAGCTGCAGCCCTGCCATCAGTATTTCGCCTCCGAGACGGAACGGTTCAGGTAAATCACCGGAATCAGCCCCACCGCCACAATCATCAAGCTCGCCGGCGCGGCATCCAGAAGCCGCTCGTCACTGGCTAACTCGTAGGCCCGCACGGCCAGGGTATTAAAATCAAACGGCCGTAGGATCAAGGTGGCCGGTAGCTCTTTGAGCACATCAACGAACACCACCAGCGCCGACGTTAGCACCGCACCCCGCATCAGTGGCACGTGCACACGACGGACGATTTGCAACGGCCGATGCCCCAGCAGCATGGCGGCTTCATCGAGGCTGGGTTTAATCCGGCCCAGCCCCGACGTAATCGCCCCTAGGCTGACCGCGGTAAAACGCGCGCCATAGGCCACCAGGACCGCAGCAACCGACCCCGTAAACAGCAGCCCCACGTTGACCCCCACGTAGTCGCGGAACATCACAAACAGCCATTGGTCGGCCTTGGCCAGCGGAATCAGCACACCCACGGCAATAATGGTTCCCGGCAACGCATAGCCGAGACCGGCAATTTGCGTCAGGCCCCGCGTCAGTCGTGATGGCGCCGTGCGCTCTGCGTACCCGAGGGCCAACGCCGACATCACCAACAGCAGCGCCGCCATCGACGCCAATCCAAAGGAGCTCGCAGCCATCGGCCCCAAATCCCACCACTGATCGCGGGCATCAACCATTCCCCACCACAGCAAGGCGCAGCCGGGCACCGCAAAACCTAGCAGCGGGGGCAAAGCACACACCGACATCGCCAGCCCCGCACGCCAACCGTGCAAGCGCACGCGGCTGTGCGAGCGCCGTGACGCGCCGCTGAAATAGCGCAATTTGCGCCGGGAATACTTTTCCAACAGCACCAGCAAGGCGACAAACGCCAGCAAGGTCAGGGCTAACTGGGCGGCGGCGACCGCATCGCCCAGGCCGTAGTACGCCCGCATAATGCCGGTGGTAAAGGTTGGCACGCCAAAGAACGCCACCGTGCCGTAATCCGCTAGGGTTTCCATCAGCGCCAACGTCAGTCCAGCGACGATGGCCGGGCGCGCCATGGGCAGCGCCAGTTTGATCGTCGCCTGCAAGGGCGTCAGTCCCAGCGTGCGCCCGACTTCGAGGGTCGAGGCGCTGCGGGACAAAAATGACGCACGCGCCAGCAAGTAAACATAGGGGTAAAGGACCAGGCTGAGCATCAGCGCCGCGCCGGGGAGCGACCGAATGCTGTCCAGAGTGCGCGGGTCTACCCAGCGTGCAACGGGGCCTGCGGCATCCAGTAAGCCCGTGTAGGTGTAGGCCAATATGTAGGCGGGAAACGCCAGCGGCAACAACAACGCCAGCGACAAGGCCCGCCGTCCAGGGAAGTCAGTCAAGCTGACCAAGGCGGCGCTGGGCACACCCAACAGCAACACCCCAGCGGCGACACCGATAAC
The DNA here is from genome assembly GCA_937139465.1 of uncultured Gammaproteobacteria bacterium. Taxonomy (GTDB): domain Bacteria; phylum Pseudomonadota; class Gammaproteobacteria; order Pseudomonadales; family Litorivicinaceae; genus Litorivicinus. The sequence continues at coordinate 1,902 of CAKZQE010000112.1, read as the reverse complement.
CAGCCCAAGCGAATTCATCAGGTACTGGGCCAGCAAGGTGTCAACCAGATGCCCCCACACATCCGACTGCCCAACGAGCCCCAAGGTAACGATGGTCGCAATCGGCAGACACACCAAAACACCGGCCGCCAAGGCGACCAGTGTTACGGCATTGAATCGTCGGTGTGGAGTTAGAGCCAACCAGCCTTGTCCATTAACTTAACAGCAGCGGGATTATTCACGCCGAGCGTATCCAGCGGCAAGTCATCGGCGCTAAATTCGCCCAGATCCTGCATGGTTTTTGACGGCAGCGCACCCTTGACCACTGGAAACTCATGGTTAATTTCTGCGTAAAAGGTCTGGGCCTGATCCGACAGCAGGAACGCGATCAGGTCTTCAGCGTGCTCGCGGTTGGGTGCATTGACCGGGATGCCAGCCAAGGACGCGTTAACATGCGTGCCCACGCCCTGTTGGTCCGGCCAGATCATGCCAACCGCCTCGGCGATCGCACGATCTTCGGCTTTGTCACTGCCAGCCAAACGGCCGTAGTAGTAGGTGTTAGCCACCGCGATGTCGCACAGACCCGCAGCCACAGCTTTGATCTGATCCGTGTCGCCGCCGGTGGGTTTGCGCGCCATGTTGGCCACGATGCCCTCGGCCCAAGCCAACGCCCCCGCTTCACCCTGATGGGCAATCTGCGCGGCCGTCAACGACTGGTTGTAGATGTTGCTGGATGAACGAATGCACAGCTGGCCTTTGAACTTGGGGTCAGCCAAATCTGCGTAGCTACTGATCTGTGACGGATCAAACCGGTCCTTGGCGTAAAACACGGTGCGCGCGCGCAGCGACAGTGCCACCCATTGGTTATCCGCGTCTTGGTACTGCGCAGGTACACGATCCAAGAAGTCCGCTTGACCCAGCTTGCTCAGAATGTTTGCGCTCTTAGCGCGCTGGGCGCGGCCGGCGTCAACGGTAACAAAGACGTCTGCGGGGCTGGCAACGCCTTCGGACTTGATGCGCGTGACCAGTTCGTCAGCACCGCCGGTGATCAAGCGCACTTCAACGCCGGTTTCCTGCGAGTACTGCTCCAAAAGCGGCAGGATCAGCGCCTGTTTACGGGCTGAGTAAACATTGACCTGACCGGCGGCCTGGGCACCGAGCGCCAGCGTCAGGCTGGCGGCAACAAGAGATTTCAACATGGTGATCATCCAAATCATTAATGAGAACGATTCGCAGTATACCCACCCTGATCACCAATGCAAACGATTCTCACTAACTAACATTAAATTTTGATACCAGCTGTTTCAGGTGCGCGGCCAGACCGGCCAGATCTTCACTGGCCTGCGTGGTCTGGGTCGCACTGTTGGCCGTGCGCTGACCTGCCTGAACCATGCGACTAACACTGTCGGTAGCGCGCTGACTCACATTGGCTTGCTCGTTGGCTGCGACGGCAATCACCGCCGAGGTCTCACGAATGCGCCCAATCGCCGACCCAATATTGGCCAGGGCTTCGCGTGTTGACGATGCCAGCTGAACCCCGGCATCGGCACGCTCACGGCTCTGCTCCATGGCGCCGGTGGCTTCGTCCGCCCCGCTTTGAATTTTCACCACCATGGCGTGGATTTCATCGGTCGATTGCTGAGCGCGAATCGCAAGGCTACGCACCTCGTCGGCGACCACCGCGAAGCCGCGGCCGTGCTCACCGGCCCGGGCGGCCTCGATGGCTGCATTGAGGGCCAACAGGTTCGTCTGCTCAGCCACCGAGCTGATAACGTTCAACACCGTGCCAATCGACTCCGAATCCAGTTTCAAGCGGCTGACTACGGCACTGGCCGTATCGATCTGGCTGGATAGGCTGTGAATGCTCTTGACGGTGTCGCTAATGACCCGGCCGCCTTCGTCCATGGCATCACCGGCCTGCTG
>CAKZQE010000111.1 GCA_937139465.1 uncultured Gammaproteobacteria bacterium | reverse complement strand
GACCGGCCGCAGCTGCAGCCGCGCGACGTGGCTTTCTGAGTGCTGATCCTCGATACCAATGTGATTTCGGGCCTGCGCCAGCCCGAACGCGCGCCCGAGCTGGTCACCTGGCTGGCGCGCCAGAACGATGCCGACCTGTATCTGTCGGTGGTGACCCTGGGCGAGATCGAGCGCGGCATCGCGCGACAGGACCTGCTGGATCCCGGCTTCGCCCGCGATCTGCGTGACTGGATGACCCGGACCATGCAGCTTTTCGCCGACCGCCTGCACGACCTGCCGCGCCTGCGTGAATGAGTGCCCGATGATGATTGAGCACGTCGATGCGATTGTCGATATGCGCCGCTTTGTGACGCTGGAACAGGGCGGCCTACCGGGCAACGCGGCCGCAACCCTGGAAAGCCTGCGTAACACCGATACGGTCAGTGGCAGTGACAACGCCATCCGCGGCGACTGGTGTATCGATTTGGACCTGCCCCTGGCGGTGCCGGGTCAGCGCGTTGATTACCTCTTTTGGAGCGGTGAATCGGCCTTTGAGCTTCGCAATCAAAAAACCTTGCGGTTGGTCGCCAAGCTGATGAAAAAAGCCGGCTTGTCGGTGGCTGTGCTGGGCGGGAGCGAGTTGGACACTGGGGATGTTGCCCGCCGCTTGGGCGATGAGTTGCTGTTTCAAAACCTGGCCGAGCGCAACTTGGCGCGTTTGGCTGAGCTGGATTTTGGCCAGATTGTTACGATCGACCCCCACGTCCTTCACGCCTTAGGCCAGGAGTACCGTGCATTCGGCGGCGATTTGAATGTGCTGCATCACACCCAGCTGCTAAACGAGCTGATCCAAAGCGGCCAGTTGGACGTGGCCGAGCGCCTGTCGCTTGGAACCCTGACCTACCACGACCCGTGCTACCTCGGCCGCTACAACGGTGAAACCGATGCACCGCGGGCACTGCTTGGCGCCATTACGGACGACTTTGTCGACATGAAGCGCTCGGGCATGGACAGCCGCTGCTGCGGATGGGGCGGAGGTGCAGCCTTCAGCGACGTGCCGGGCGAGCGCCGCATTCCGGACATGCGGATGGGGGACGTGCATGAGGTGTCAGCGAATTTGGTGGCCGTGGCCTGTCCGAACTGCATGACCATGCTCGATGGTGTGGTTCAGAACGAGACCACGGTAGTCGATATTGTCGAGCTGGTCGCAGACGCAGTGGGGGTGGCGTAAATGAAACGAATTAACCGATTTACTCAGGATCGCGGCTTTATGACCGCGTCCGGCGTCAAACGTATTGCCCGCGGGCGCGACGTATCCGGCGAGGACCAAACCCCCATTCAGGCGAGTGCTGCCAAGCCTCTCAGGGTGTTGGACGACGCCGATGCGGTGATCCTGGTCGGTTTACACGCGAAGTCAGGTGAGTTGTCGACCCTGGATCGTGAGGTCGCGTACGTGGCCCGCGCCCTGGCCGAATTGCGCGGGCGCACCGAGGTCGCGCTGGTGCTGTTTGGTGAGCTGTCCGACGATTCGATACTGGCTGAGAGCGGCATCGACCAGGTCATGGTGGTGGCGAACGCCGACCACTACGCACCCGAGGATAAAGTGGCCGCCGTGTTGGCCGAGTACCGGCGACTGTCACCCGCGCACGTTCTGTTTGCCGAGAGCCAACACGGGGATTCGGACCTGGCGCGACGCTTTGCGGTGCGTGCAGGGCTGGGTATCGCAACCGACGTATTCGAGGTCTCCGAGCAGGGCGTGCGCCGCGGCTGCGGCAATGGGCGTTTTCAAGCCGAGGCCGGACTGCCAGCGGTGCTGGTGTTGCAGTCCGGCACCACCGGCGCGCTGGATTTGGAATTCACTACGCAGGCGAATGCCCAGCAGCGTGCCCTGGACAGTCAGCCGGATGAGCAACGCTTCAGCCTACCCTCACAGGATATCCCGCTGGTCGAGGCGGATTTTGTTATTTCGGCGGGCAATGGGGTTACTAACATGGACACCTTTCATGCCCTGGCCGACGCCCTGGGCGCCACGGTCGGTGGCAGCCGGGTGGTGGTCGATGATGGTAAGTTGCCCCGCGAGCGCCAAGTCGGCGCCACCGGCCAAATTGTCCGGGCGCAGGTGTACCTGGCCATTGGTATCTCCG
>CAKZQE010000110.1 GCA_937139465.1 uncultured Gammaproteobacteria bacterium | reverse complement strand
ACAAAAACACAGTACTGTATTGTTCGTCAACCACACCTGCACGAAAGTGATAACCCCGCCTTGCGTTACGAGGCCCGACTGGGCACAGTAAAGAAAAAAATAGCAACCGCGTCGAAGCAAATGTTAATTCATCAATAACATAGGCTTACCCATGACTATTAAAACCATCCCGCTATTGATCGCTCTGTGTTCAGGTTTGTCTCTGGCTTCCAGCGCTGATGAGTCGGCGTTGACGCCGGTCGAACGGGGCGAATATGGGCCGCTGGACATGTACCCCAATAATCCGCTCTACAGCGCGCCTATTCAGGTGTCCGAGCGCGTTTACAGCGCCATTGGTGCGACCCAGCCGGCGACCTTTGAAAACCACGGGCACAACAACAACCTGAGTTTCGTCATTGGTGACCGCTCGGTGTTGGTGGTGAATGGCGGCTCGAACGACGAGCTAGCCCGGGCGCTGCACGAGCACATTAAAGCGATTACGGATTTGCCGGTGGACTATGTCGTCAGTGAAAACGGCCAGCGACATGCGGTCACTGGTAATCGCTATTGGAAACAGCAGGGCGCCACGCTGATCGGGCAAACGGATGCCCAGCATGAGATCGAAGACCGTGCGGGTGACTATATTCAAACCACGCGCCGCAATCGCCGCGATGATAATTACGATGTCGACATTGTGCCCTTTGACCGAACGGTCGATGAGTTCGACACCCTTGACCTCGGCAATTTAACGGTGGAATTAAAGGTGTGGGGGCCGGCCCATTCGCCGGGGGACATGGCGGTTTTGGTGCCCAGTGAAAACGTTGTTATTGCCGGTGACATGGCGTTTCACGTGCGTATGCCGCCGATCTTTGACGAGACCGATTCAGCCGGTTGGGTCGAAAGCTTCCAACTGTTTCAAGCCGAGGCTCAGGATATGATCGTGGTCCCTGGGCACGGTGGTCCGACCGACATGGCGACCGTGACTGCCGGCACGCTGGACTATTTGTTGTATCTCCGCGAGCAGGCGCAAATCCTGCTCGATGAAGGTGGATCCCTCGATGACGCCTACAAGATCGACCAATCCCAGTACACTCATTGGCATACCTTCGCGGAATTGGCGGCCCGTAACGCAGGCCGCGTCTTTACTCAGATGGAGTTCGAGTAGCCTTCGGTTCACGCACCGGGCCGAGGGTGCGTACATTGCGCTCAATGTGCTGAATGATGAGGGTAGCAATGTCACTGTCGCTCGCCGCTTCAATGCCCTGAAGCCCGGGCG
>CAKZQE010000109.1 GCA_937139465.1 uncultured Gammaproteobacteria bacterium | reverse complement strand
GGTCTTCTGCTCGGACGGGGTGAGGTAGAGCTTCACACCAGCACCGCCCTGAAGGGGTTGTGGGTATTCCACAGTTGCATGTTGGTCGAGTCAGTTGCGTAGCGAATGTTTAGCGGGTCAAACAGCAACAATCCGGCGCAGTCGTTGGCCGCCAGCTGATCGACCAAGCGTTGTAAGCGGTATTGTCGCATTGCCGGTAGGTTGGGCAGCGCAAGTCCGGCGGCGGCCCACTCAGCCAGCGCCAGATCGCTCGGGCCGATTTCAACGCCCTCATGGCGCGTGTTTGGCAGGGGCTGCCCCAGGCTGGGATTGATTTTACGGGCGGGACGCAGTGGGCTGTTCATCGGCTCGTCACCTACAAATAGTTTTGATGAGTGTGCGACCTGTGTGCGCGCGGCGACATAACCATAAGCGACGCGAATTGCCCCATTGAGCGTCATGTTTCGCAATCGCGACGCCCTTTGTCGCAATGACGGTTCAGCCCTTCCTTGGTTTGCAAGCGCTGTGCGATTGTCCTCGCATAATAATTTTCGGATCGCACGCTCATGTCTTACGACCATCTGTTCAAACCGCTGCAAATCAACCAGGTCACCATTCGCAATCGGATCATGTCGACCGCGCACGCGGAGGTGTATGCCGAGGACAATTTGACCACCGAGCGCTATGTTCGTTACTACGAAGAGAAGGCGCGTGGCGGTGTTGGGCTGGCCATCTGTGGTGGTTCGTCGCCCGTATCACGGGATCAGCCGCAGCAGTGGTGGAGCGCGGTGGATCTGACCCATGACCGCTGCATTGAGCCGCTGGGTAATCTGGCCGAGGCCATGCACCGCCATGGCGCCAAAATCATGATCCAGGCGACGCACATGGGCCGTCGCAATGCCTACTGGGGCGGTGACTGGCCACACCTGGTATCCCCCAGCGGCATTCGCGAGCCAGTCCACCGCGGCACCGCTAAAATTATCGAGCCGCACGAAATTCAGCGCATCATCGACGATTTCGGCAAAGCCGCCATTCGCGTGCGCGATGCGGGGCTGGACGGCATGGAAATTTCTTGCGCCCACCAGCACCTGGTCGATCAGTTCTGGTCACCTCGCACGAACAAACGCACGGATGAGTGGGGCGGCAGCCTTGAAAACCGCATGCGTTTTGGCATCGAGGTATTCCGCAGCATCCGTGAAGCGGTCGGCCGAGACTTCGCGGTCGGCATGCGCATGTGCGCCGACGAGTTTCACCCCGATGGGCTCAGTCACGACGACTTTAAAGAAATCGCCGAAGCCATGGACGCCACTGGGCTGCTGGATTTCATTAGCGTGGTTGGTTCTGGCGCGGACACCCATAACACCCTAGCGAACTGCATGCCGCCGATGGCATTGCCACCAGAACCCTTTTTGGACCTGGCCGCTGGGATTAAATCGGTGGTGTCTGTGCCGGTGATGCACGCCCAGGGTATTCGTGACCCTAACCAGGCCGAACGGGCCTTGGCCGCTGGCATGGTCGACTTGGTCGGCATGACCCGCGGCATGATTGCCGATCCGCACATGATCAACAAGATTCGCGACGGTAAGGAAACCCAGATCCGCCAGTGCGTCGGGGCCAACTACTGCATTGACCGGCAGTACTTAGGGCAGGACGTCTTGTGCGTTCAAAACGCCGCTACCTCGCGCGAGCGCTTCATGCCACACCAAATCCCGCGCACTGACGGGGCGCTGCGCAAAGTTGTGGTCGTCGGGGCTGGCCCAGCAGGCCTCGAAGCGGCCCGAGTCGCACGTGAACGAGGCCACGACGTGGTCCTGTTTGAAGCCTCAGACGCGGTGGGTGGTCAAATCAACCTGGCGGCGAAAGCCCCCCAGCGCGATCAGATGGCCGGCATTGTGCGCTGGTTCGACATGGAGCTTCAGCGCCTTGGGGTAGACGTGCGCCTAAACACCTGGGCCGACGAAGCGGCGATCTTGGCTGAACAGCCGGACATTGTGGTGTTGGCGACCGGTGGCGCACCGGGCATTGATGAAAACCCCGAGTGGGGCGCGGCCGAGGGCTTAGCCGTCTCGTCGTGGGATATTTTGTCGGGCGCCGTCGCGCCTAAGGACAATGTGTTGGTCTATGACGTCATGGGCCAGCACGCGGGCACCGGGACCGCCGACTTCATCAGCAACAAGGGCTCGCGGGTCGAAATCGTCACCCCAGAGCCAAAAGTGGCCGACGATGTGGGCGGAACCACCTTTCCAATCTTTTACCGCCGCACCTACGGGCAGGGCATCATGATGACCCCGAACTTCTGGCTGACCCGCGCCTATGCCGAGGGTGACAAGGTGATCGCGGTGTTGATGAACGAGTACACCGAAGAGCATGAGGAGCGTGAAGTTGACCAGCTCGTAATCGAGAACGGCATTGTGCCGAGGGATCAGCTGTACTGGGCACTGCGCGAACAATCCGTGAACGGTGGAATCACGGACATGAACTGCCTGTACGACCACCAGCCCCAGCCGGCGCTGACGGCAATTGGCGACGGTCAATTCGCGCTGTTCCGCGTCGGTGACTGCATTTCGATGCACAATATCCACGGCGCCATCTACGACGC
>CAKZQE010000108.1 GCA_937139465.1 uncultured Gammaproteobacteria bacterium | reverse complement strand
CGCCCGGGCGCAGTCCCGTGAATGCGATGGCGATGTCGCCGCGCCCCTCGTCGTCCACCACCGATTTGCCAGACAGGTGGATCATGCGCCGTGCCAAGTCAACGATCTTGACCGAATCGCCCATATCCAGGACGAATACGTCGCCGCCACGGGCCATCGCGCCGGCCTGAATCACCAGGCTAGCGGCCTCTGGGATGGTCATGAAATAGCGCGTGATATCTGCATGGGTCACGGTAATTGGGCCGCCACTTCGAATCTGTTCTCGGAATACGGGAACGACGGACCCGGATGACCCTAATACGTTGCCAAATCGAACCATGCAAAAGGTCGTCGCAGCGGGCTTGCGCGCTAAATCCTGGACAATCATTTCGGCCAGGCGCTTGGTTGCACCCATGACATTGGTGGGGCGCACGGCCTTGTCGGTCGAAATCAACACGAAGCGCTCGACGCCCTGATCACGCGCCGCTCGGGCCACGGTCTCGGTGCCGACTGCATTGTTGCGCAAGCCCTCTTGGATGTTGTGCTCCACCAGCGGCACATGCTTGTAGGCCGCAGCATGGTAAACCGTTTGAATCTGAAACCGGCGCATGACCTCGGTGACGCGATTGCCGTCGCACACGTTGCCCAGCATCGGTATCAGTTGAACGCCCGTATCGAGCCCCACCAGCTCGCGTTCAATTTGATAAAGGGCGTATTCACTGGCATCAAACAGCACCAGTGTTTTCGCCCCATTGCGTGCGCACTGGCGACAAATTTCGGAGCCGATGGACCCCCCCGCACCGGTAACCAAAATGTGCTTGCCGCGTATGCTGTTTTCATACAGCTCGGGTTTCGGCGGCACAGGGTCGCGACCCAGAAGCTCCTCGGGTTCGACGTCCACGAGGGCCTCGACCGACTGACCGGCGATGATCTCTGGCATGGACGGGATGGTTTGTACCTTGACGGGGTACTCCGACAGCGAGCGCAATGCACGGCTGCGCTCGCTGGCATTGGCATTTGGCAGCGCCAATAAAACCTGCTCGATACCCTTGGATTCGATCAGCGGCCCCAGCGCGTCCGGATTGTGAACGCGCAGCCCCGCCACCGAGGTTCCCCACAACTGCCGTTGGTCGTCGATAAAGCCCATGGCACGGTATTCCGAGCCCTGATCCAGAGCGACTGCCAGTTGCACCCCGGCGCCACCGGCTCCGTAGACCAGCACCGGTATGCGGTTGGTGTAGCGACCAATCAGGTAATGGTAATAGTGACGAACCAGCAAGCGGCTGCCGCCGACATAGACCAGCAGCGTCATGGCAAAGCTTATTGGGATCGAGCGCGGGAAGGGGTTAACAGCAAACAGATAGGCCAGCGCATACAGCGAGATCGACAGGGCGCCGGCACCGTAGGCCACACTCCAGATCGCCTGATTGCCCATGAACCGAACCACGGCGCGATACAGGCCGAGCTTGGCAAACACCACCACCCCAATCACCGGCGTCGCAACGAACAACGGCCAGGCCGGCTCTAGGTAAGACCAAGGAAACCACTCGGCAAAGCGCAGCGCATAGGCCGACCACAGCGCCAACGAAATAAACAGAAGGTCCGCGAGGACCATCAGCAACTTCTTTTGATCCCGGCTCAGCAGCAGTAAAAATTTCAGTCTCACAGGGTTCCCGTCGGTCACATCGTGCCCACCGCACGCCACTAGCTCAGTATACTTTGCTTAACATGGCTATTGGCCCGCTGGTGCAGGGGTGGTGCGGCAGCCATAGGCGCTGCCGTCAGTGACCGCATTTTGTGTCGCTAGGTGATACCTTGTCAATGCGGTGGTCGGTGAGGCTACGCGGTTTTCACTCGACACTGACGAGCTAACCATGTACTGCGGCCGGATCGCTGACTTTTTGGCCGCGGACTAACCCATCTCCCGTGCCCGGCAGGCGAACCTGCCGGATACCTAGACTTAGCCCAGCTTCGCGCGGGCCTCGGCGATCTGGCGGCGCACCTGATTCGGCGCCGTGCCACCAAAATGATCCCGCGCTGACACACTGCCCTCCAGCGTCAGCACGTCAAACACGTCGCCCTCGATGCGTGCGTCAAACGCCTGCAGCTCATCCAAGCTGAACTCGGCCAAATCACGCCCGGTCTCGACGCCGCGGCCGACCGCCGCCCCGACCACGTCGTGGGCGTCTCGGAACGGCAAACCTTTACGCACCAGGTAGTCGGCCAAATCCGTCGCTGTGGCGAAGCCTTTCAGGGTCGCCTCGCGCATGGCGTCCGCGTTAGGCACGATCGCAGGCACCATGTCGGCAAACGACATCAGGCAACCCATCAGCGTATCGACCGTGTCAAACAAGGGCTCTTTGTCTTCTTGGTTGTCCTTGTTGTAGGCCAGCGGCTGGGACTTCATCAGCATCAGCAGCGACATCAGATGGCCCACCACGCGGCCTGATTTGCCGCGCACCAGTTCGGGTACGTCGGGGTTTTTCTTCTGCGGCATGATCGACGAGCCCGTGCAAAAGCGGTCCGGCAGGTCGATAAAGTTGAACTGCGCGCTGGCCCAGATGATGAGCTCTTCGCTCATGCGCGTTAGGTGAATCGATGTGATGCTAGCGGCGCTCAAAAACTCCATCGCAAAGTCACGGTCGCTGACGCTGTCCAGGCTGTTGCGCGTCGGCGCATCAAAGCCTAGTTCACGCGCGGTGAAATGCCGGTCAATCGGGAAGGTGGTGCCGGCCAGCGCCGCGGCGCCCAACGGGCACAGGTTCATGCGCTGTTGCGCGTCATCAAAGCGGCTGTGGTCACGCTCCAGCATCTCGTACCAGGCCATCAGGTGGTGGCCGAAAGTAACCGGTTGCGCAGTTTGCAGGTGCGTAAATCCGGGCATGATCAAATCGGTATGCTGCTCGGCCAGATCCAAAATGCCTGCCTGCAGGCGGCGGACCTGCCCTTTGACCAGATCCATTTGCCCGCGCAGCCACAGCCGAATGTCCGTGGCCACCTGGTCGTTGCGCGAACGCCCAGTGTGCAGTTTCTTGCCAACATCACCGATCAAGTCCGTCAGGCGGGCTTCGATGTTCATGTGCACGTCTTCACGGGCGATGGACCAGGCAAAGTCGCCGCTGTTGATTTCGGACTCGATCTGGCTCAGGCCGCCATCGATTTGGCTGACCTCGTCGGCGGTCAAAACGCCCTGAACACCCAACATGCGCGCGTGCGCCCGCGATCCGCGAATGTCCTCGCCGGCCATGCGCTGGTCGAACTGGACCGATGCCGTGAATTCTTGGACGAAGGCGTCGGTGGCTTCGCTGAATCGGCCGCCCCAAAGGGCATCATTGTTGGGTTTTTGCGTACTCATCACGTTGCTCCATGTCGTTGCGCGGCACAGTATATAGAATCTGGACGTGTCCGGTTTAGGAGATCCGCCGTGCTTGGCCGCTATGCCGTGATTGAACCCAACACCCGAGCGCTGGAGCGCTTTGATATCTTGTTCTCGGACTGGGAGGGGTGGCAGTGCGTGTTGCGCTCGGCCGATGCCGACGCGGCCTTGCCCCCGGTTGATGTGGTCTTTGTGTCCGTGGATGCGGGCTTTGACGGGGTCGACGCGCTGTTGGCGCAGCCTGCGCCGCCGGTCATTGTTGCCCTGGCCCGTGACAACGCCGCCTTGGATTGTGCCGAGCGTGGGCTCGGCGGCTATTTGTCCAAACCTTTTGTCGCGGCCAAATGCGACGCACTAAAGGGACGCTTGAGTCCACGCTGGCTGGCCCATCAGGCGCAACAGCTAACCCTGCGCACCGACGCCGGCGTGGTTCGGGTCGATGTGCAGGCGGTCATGCGTGTCGAATCCCGTGCCAAGCGCAGCTGGGTCGTGACGGCGGACGCCGAAGGGATTGTTGCTCCATCGCTGGCGTCCTTAGCACTCGATTACCCGGACTGGGTGCGGGTTCGGCGCGATTTATTGGTGCCTCTACACCACATAACCGGCATGGAGCGCGATGCGTCCGGTTGGCGGGCGCGCATTCGGGGGTTCGAACAACCGATCCCGGTGTCGCGCCGACTGGCCCCCGACCTTCGTCGTCGGTTGGCGGGCTAGGGTTTGTCCTCTAACCTAGGGGTTCTGCTGTTTGGACACTCCGCATGCTGTTAACCATTGCTACCCGCGAATCCCCCCTGGCCCTGTGGCAGGCCGAGCACGTCAAGGCCCTGCTAGAAGCCGCCCATCCCGACCTTGAGGTCGCGCTGTTGCCGATGACCACCGAGGGCGATCAAAAGCTCGAAGGCCCGCTGTATACCTCCGGCGGCAAAGGCCTGTTCGTTAAAGAGCTCGAAAAGGCCCTGCTGGACGGTCGCGCTGACTTGGCCGTTCATTCGTTGAAAGACGTGCCCGTGCACTTCCCCGATGGCCTTGGCCTGGTCGGCGTAATGGCCGGCGAAGACCCAAGGGACGCCTTTGTCAGTCCCACCTATAGACACTTTGATGACCTGCCAGCCGGAGCCCGCGTCGGCAGCGCCAGCCTGCGCCGGGTGAGCCAGCTGAAACACGCCCGCCCGGATCTAGAATTTGGAGTGGTTCGGGGCAACCTGCAAACCCGCCTGCGCAAACTCGACGAGGGCCAATTTGATGCTCTAATCCTGGCCGTGGCGGGGCTTGAGCGAATGGGGCTGGCCGCTCGAATTGCCCACCCAATTGACCCCGAACTGTGCTTGCCCGCCGTTGGCCAGGGTGTGCTGGGCCTAGAGACGCGGTTGAACGACAGTGCCACCCGCGACCGTTTGGCCTGTTTGATGGACGCCCCGACTGCTGAACGCATTGCCGCCGAGCGCGCGGTCTCGACCCACCTAAACGGAGGCTGTCAGGTGCCCTTGGCGGTGCATGCGGTGCACACCCCCGAAGGCCTGCGCATCACCGCCCGTGTTGGCGCCCCTGACGGCAGCGAGCTGATTGAAGTGGAGACACTTGGACCGGCGGATCAGGGCCCGCAGATGGGCGTTTCGATAGCCGAGCAACTGTTGGCCGACGGCGCGGGTGATTATTTGGAATGAGGGTGCTGCTGACCCGACCTGCGCCTGAGTTGCCGGCGCTAGCCCAGGCTGTGGGCGATGCAGGCCACGAGCCTGTGTTGCAGCCCGCGCTGTCGATCGAGCCCCTGGCGTTTTCCCACCACCCGGTGATGGACATCGATCGCTTTGACTGCGTGATCGTGACGTCCCGCCCAGCGGCCCGCGCCCTGGTCGATCAGATCGATGATTACTGGCCCCAGTTACCGCTTGGGTTAAAGGCCTTGGCGGTGGGTGAGGGCACCGCCGAGCTGTTGCGCGGCGCCGATATTGACACCGCCGTGGCGACGCCGGCCTCCAGTGACGGGGTGGTGGTGCATCCCTGGTTTGCGGCGGCGTCAAAGGTGTTGTTGGTCACAGGCGAGGGCGGGCGTGGTCACATTGACGCCGCGCTGGAGGCCGCCGGTCAGGAATACACCCGGCTGGACACCTACCGTCGCGCCAGGGTCCGATTGTCGGCCGCCCAGCGCGCGGGTTTACTGGAGTCGCCCATTGATCTGGCCTGGGTGACCTCGGCCGATGCGCTCGCAGCCATGGCCGATTGGGACCTGCCGAGTGCCTACATCCGCCAGGTCTGGGTGCCCAGCGAGCGTGTCGCCGCGTCGCCCGCGGCCAACCATTTTTCTAGCGTGCGCAGCATTGGCGCCGCTGACAACGCCAGCTTGCTGGCCGAATTACGCAAGGAGTCCGTGTGAGCACTGACGATAAAGCCAACGACGCGCTGCCCAAACAACCCGCCGACGATGCGCTGGCGGATGATGTTACCGACGAGCTGGTTGACGAGCTGGTTGACGAGCAGCTGGACGAGCAGCTGGACGATCCGGTGGACGAAACCCTGGGCCGGGAAAGCGAGCGCCCTGCCACCGATGCCAAAAACGCCCCCGGCCGCGGCCTGTCGATGATTGCCCTGGCAGTATCCGTGCTGGCGCTGGTGGGCGTCGGCGGCGCCGGATGGTTGGCCGGCCAGCAAAGTAGCGCGATCCAAGCCACCCAGTCGGGTCTGGCGTCGGACGTCGCCGGTCTAACCGCGCGCTTGGACGCTTTAGGTGACCCGGGGGCCGCACTGTCCGCGTTGCAGGTCGACGTGGCCCGCATTGACGCCAGCCAACAGCAGGTCTTCGCCGCCGCTGAAGCCGTCACCGCCACCGCCGAAGCCACCGAGTCCCAGTTGTCCGCCATGGTCGGTGATTTGGCGGACACCCGCACGCGACTGGAGCTGATCGAGGGCAACCGCGCCCAGGAATACCTGCTGGCCGAAGTCGAGTACCTGCTGCGGATCGCCATTCAGCGCGTACAGGCAGGGCGTGATGTCGCCACCGGCTTGGCGCTGCTG
>CAKZQE010000107.1 GCA_937139465.1 uncultured Gammaproteobacteria bacterium | reverse complement strand
GTCCGACCAAGACAAACGCGCCGCCTATGACCGCTACGGACACAGTGCCGTGGACGGCTCGCAGGGCGGTGGATTCGGTGGTGGCGGCGGCGGTGGCGCTGACTTCGGCGACATCTTTGGTGACGTATTCGGTGACATCTTTGGTGGCGGCGGTGGACGCTCGCGCCAGCAAGGTCCGCCGCGTGGCGCAGATTTGCGTTATTCGATGGAACTGACGCTCGAAGAAGCCGTTCGCGGTGTCGAGAAGAAAATCAAAATCCCGACCTTGGTCAGCTGCAAACCCTGTGACGGCAGCGGCGCCAAACCTGGCAGCAAGCCCTCGACCTGCGGCACCTGTAATGGCCATGGCCAGGTACGCATGCAACAGGGCTTTTTCGCGGTTCAGCAGACCTGCCCGCGCTGTCATGGTCGCGGACAAGTCATTGAGGACCCCTGTGTCAGCTGCGGTGGGCGCGGTGTCAACGAAGAGACCAAAACCCTGTCGGTTAAAATTCCCGCTGGTGTCGACACCGGCGACCGAATTCGTCTTAGCGGCGAAGGCGAGGCTGCGCCGGGCGGCGGTCAGACGGGGGACCTGTATGTGCAGGTCTCGGTCAAGCAGCACGCCATCTTTGACCGTGACGGCAAGAACCTCTACTGCGAGGTGCCGATCAATTTCGCAGACGCGGCCTTAGGCGGCGATCTCGAGGTGCCAACCCTGGGCGGCCGGGTCAAACTGGCTATCCCCGAGGGCACGCAAACCGGGAAAATGTTCCGCCTCCGTGGCAAGGGCATCAAACCCGTGCGCGGTGGCTCGATCGGCGACTTGTTGTGCAAGGTGGTGATCGAAACGCCCGTTGGGCTGAGCTCGGAGCAAAAGCAGCTGCTGTCACAGTTCCGTGAGTCGACCACTGGCAAAAAGCACTCGCCAAAGAGCTCAGGCTGGTTTGATTCAGTTAAAAGCTTTTTCGACGGGGTCTAACCCGGCGACAAGGGGGCGTTCCGCCAACCGAATCACAGCTTGCGTATTTTTCTGCCCGCCGAGTCTTCTATAATGAGCGGGCAGGAGAGCCCATGGCCCATTTGAACATTTCAATTATCGATGACTCGTTCGACGACTGCCTCGCCATCACGAGGCGGCTTGCGAAAGACGCCGACAATCAATACGAAACTGAGCTTCTGCACGACTTTGAAAGCGGCCTCGCCGCCATTTTAGATCAAACCGCCGATCTGTATTTTGTTGACCTCGATCTGGACGGCGCCAATGGCCTTGAGCTGCTGCGCCGCGCCCAGGCCGCGCAAAATCGCAAACCCATTGTCGTCGTCACCGGCAACGAAAACCCCGCCATCGATATGCAGGCGCTGGACCTCGGGGCGACCGACTTCCTCAATAAAAATGAGATCTCCGAGCGGCTGTTAACACGCACGATCCGCCATGCGATCACCCGCAAAGCCTGGGAGCTCAAATGGCAGCACGCGGCCAACCATGATGCCTTGACCGAACTGGCACAAAAACACCACTTCCAAACCGAACTCAGCCGCGCCATCAGTCGCCACCAACGCAGCGGCGACGCAATGGCCTTGTTGCTGATTGACCTTGACCGCTTCAAACCGGTCAACGACGAACACGGTCACAGCGCAGGCGACGCATTGCTCAAGCGCGTTGCCGAATCGTTGAAACGCAGTGTTCGTAACGGCGATTTAGTCGGGCGCCTTGGGGGTGACGAATTTGCCATCTTGCTTGAATGCATCCACGCCGAGGATCTAGCCTCCATCGAGAAGGTCGTGCAGGACAGGGTGGCCGACCCCATGCGCTGGCGCGGCAAGGAGCTCAGTGTCGACTGCAGCTTAGGCACAGCGGTCTTTCCCACCGATGGCGATTCCGTCGATGCACTGATGGAAATCGCCGACACCCGTATGTATGCCAACAAACAACGCAGCGCCAGTCGCCTAGTCACCCAGCGATAGCCCTACACACCACGCCCCAAACACCCTAAACTAGCGCCCCTGTTTCAAGGAGCGCCCATGAACCCATTTGTAGTCGATGTCGGCGACGACGATTTCGAGTCCGTTGTGATGCAAGGCAGCCAGACCCAACCGGTTCTGGTGGATTTTTGGGCCGACTGGTGCGCCCCGTGCAAGCAAATCGCCCCCATCCTTGAGTCCTTGGCTGAGGAATACAAAGGCGCATTTATCCTCGCTAAGGTCGACACTGAAGCCCACCAAATGCTGGCTTCACAGGTTGGCGTGCGCTCGCTTCCCACGGTATTGCTAGTCGTTAACGGCCAGGTCGCCGACCACTTCATGGGCGCCCTGCCGGAAGGCGAAATTCGCGCGTTCCTGAATAAGCACGTCCAAGCACCGACGCTAAGCCCGCTGGAAGTCGCCCGGGAGCAAATCGATGCCAATGACCTGGACGCTGCCATCGCCACCCTGAATGCCATTGTCGAACAGGACAGCGAGAACCACGAAGCCTTCTTGGAAATGGCCGCGGCACTGAACCTGCGCGGCGACAACGACGACGCCGCCGCGATTATCGAGCGCCTCCCGGCGGACTACGTGAATCACCCGACCGCCATGCGCATCAAGGCCCAGGCTGCCCTGCACGCCCTGATCGATGACGCCCCGGACCTGGCCACCTGTCAGGCCCAGTTCGAGGCCAATCCGTCGGATCCGGAAAACAGCTATTTGCTGGCCGCACGCGAAGCCCAGGCCGGCCAGCTCGACAGCGCAATCGAGCGCCTGTTGGCCATGGTCATGCATCATCGCGACCACCGCGACGATGGCGCGCGCAAGATGCTGATCCAGTTGTTTGATTTGCTCGGCAAAGATCACCCCAACGTTCGCGCTGGGCGCCGGCGACTCGCCATGGCCTTAAACTGATGAGCACATCGACGACCTGGCTGCTGCCCGATGGCATCGACGAAGCAGGCCCCAAGGCCGCCGCCGATATCGAGTACCTGCGCCGGATTTGCCTGGATCGCATGCAGTCCTTTGGGTACCAAATGGTCATCCCGCCCATGGTTGAATTCGTCGATGCGTTGCTGACCGGCGTTGGCCGTGACTTGGACCTGCAAACGCTGAAGGTCACCGACCAATTAAGCGGTCGCCAACTCGGCATTCGCGCGGACATGACGCCGCAGGCTGCGCGTATGGATGCCCGCACGGGACAGGGCATTAACCGCCTGTGCTACTGCGGCTCGACCCTGAAAGCACGACCGAGCAAGCTGGGCGACTCCCGGGCGCCGATTCAAATCGGGGCTGAGCTGTTTGGGTACGAGGGCCTGGGCGCCGATATCGAGCTCATTACCCTGCTTTTGGAACTGA
>CAKZQE010000106.1 GCA_937139465.1 uncultured Gammaproteobacteria bacterium | reverse complement strand
TGCCCGCGGCCGCATCGACGAACCCGACGCTTGCAATAAGTATCCCCACTAAAATCGGGCCAATGACGCTACCACTGCGCTCGAAGACCCGAAACAAACCCAGCACCTGCGCCGACGGCGTAGCTGCAACGCTATCTGCCATCCGATTAGCGACCGCGGAAGTGGCTAGGGCCTGACCAGCCGCCAATAGCATTACACTGGTGGTGGTCGTGATGACACTGAATTCAAGCAGCATCAACAGCGGTGCGACACCGGTGCAAACCACACCCAAAATTATCCAACGTTGCTGGCTGGCAACCGACTCATCCGCCAGCATGCCACTCAGTTTGGACACCACGACCGCGACCAAAAAATACATCATCATGACCCGCGCAATGTCCACGGGCGACAATGCGAGCGGGCCTAAACTGAGGGGCACCCAATAAAACAAAAAACCAGTCAACACCATCTTGCTGGGTATCGCCACTAAGCCTAGGTGCACCAAAAAGTCGTTGCTGCGAAACACCATGCCAAAGTCACGCATCGTCAGTGCACTGCCGCCATCAGCATCTGCTGTTTGACGGCGGAATATAAAGCGCCGTCCCAACATAAATGCCACCACCATAATGGCAGACACCAACCAGAACACACCAGTCTCACCAAAATGATCGACCAAAACGCCCCCCATCGACACGCCACAGATAGCAGCTAACATTACGCTTGAAATGAATGCGGTAAGTGCGCGCTTGCGCTGCGGCCCCTTTGGCAGCTCGGAAATATAGTTTTGAAAGGCCAGGGTGACAAACGCGTAACCCAAGGCAGACAGGCATCGAAAGCCAACGAACTGGGTATAATCTTGGGTCACGGCCGTACCCAAAAGGCCGATCAATGTCACCGCACTTCCGAGCAAAAACAGATGATGAGTATGACGTCCAGTCGCCCCAAGTAGGCTTGCTAGCGTGCCTGTTGCAACCACCAACATGTAGGCTGATATCGGCAGGCTTGCGGCTAAATCCGCCGAGATGCCCCACGATCCGTCGTAAAGACCGGCTGCATAACGGGGCAAAAAAGAGCGCGTTAATTCTTCGGTCAGTACATACAGAAACAACGGAAACGCAACCAATTTCGCAGGTTCGTTTGCCGGCGATAACGAATCTGCCCGCGAATTCGAAACAGGCTTAACTTGGGCTTGGCGATTGCGCTGGGACCTCGCGATACAACTCAAAAACGCAAACCCCTCCGCTGACGCCAACAAAAACACGACGCCCAATGTGCCTAAATCGAATAGCAAGTGATTAAACGTGCGTGCCGCAAACGATTGGTTGGTATAGACATTGGCCTGCCCAGTGCCCGGCTCACCAATTGCTCGAGCACTGCGGTAGTAGCTATCGTCAGCCCGCCGTGAACCCGCGCTCAAACTTACAGACCCCACCGAGACTTCGGCTAAATCGATCGCGGGGGACTGCGCCACCAATGCCTGCAGGGTCGCCTCAGCGTCGGGAATTTTGGCCAATGGCACCCCATAACCCACGGCCAACTCAAATTTGTTGGCCATCGCAACGACGGCCGAGTCGCTTTTGGCGGTAATCAACGGCCCCAATTGGGCTTTAAAAACTTGGTGATCCGCATAAAGTTGCGCGCCTAAGGCCGCACATTGGGTGAGCAGAACCAGCCCCAATACCTTACGCTGAAGCTTCAGCCGATCGATCGGCACTGTGTGGCGGTTACTCAAGTCAAATGCACGACGACCCCAGCCCAAAATTACCACCAGTTGGAGTGCCCCGGCGCTTAATCCTAAGACACTCGCTATTTTCATGGCCTGATGCCACGCGGCCTCTTTTGGCCCGCTTAGCGTCGCCGTATCAATGGCGATAAAAACACCGCCGATATCCTCACCTTCAATGCCCACCATGGTCGCGGCCAGCACGATTCCGCTGTCGGTTTCGATGGCAACCCCACCCGCACTTGCGCGCTGCAGTGCCGCTACAAAT
>CAKZQE010000105.1 GCA_937139465.1 uncultured Gammaproteobacteria bacterium | reverse complement strand
CCCATGCAATGTCTCGGCAAGCCTCATCGCCTGACGCGCCCAAGCCGCCGACAATCATGTTGCCTTGCGCCACCGCATAAACATTGCCATCGGCGCCCTTCAGCGGCGTCATCAATAGTGTGCCGCCGCGCAGCGAGGCGGCATTGCCCATGCTAGATACGGTGACGTCAAGGTTTTGACCAGGCTTGGCAAAGGGCGGAAGGTCCGCGTGCACGGTGACGACGGCGACGTTATCAGTGCCGGGACGCGCGTTAGCTGGCAAGGTAATGCCGAGTTCACGCGCCAAGTTGCGGTAGGTCTGATCGGTCAAAGCGCTGTTATCGCCCGTCCCGGTCAGGCCCACAACCAATCCATAGCCCAAAATAGGGTTAGACCGAACGCCCTGAATCTTGACCAAGTCTTTCAGGCGCTGGCCCGCGTCGGCGGTCAATACACTGAGGCTTAATACTGCAATCAAAAGGCGTTTCATGGGCTACTCCTAAAATGGCCACACAGGACTATTGAAGAATCGTGCCAACCAGCCCGGACGGTTCGCATCGCCAATGGTTCCGGATCCGGAATAAGCGATCCGCGCATCGGCAATCTTGGTGCTCGCAATGCCGTTTTCGGGGTCGATGTCCTGCTCACGAATTAGGCCTGTCAGGCGGATGTATTCCTTGCCCTGATTGAGTTCCAGCCACTTTTCGCCGCTGATCCGCAGCACGCCGCCGGGCATTTTGTCGACCACCATGACCGAAATTTGACCGCTTAAACTGTTGGATTGATTGGCCGCCCCGGACCCGTTGAAGCCTCGTGCGTTGTCACCAAAACTGGCCGTTAACGACTTTCCGAAGATTGACGGCGTGATGCCCCCGATAACAGGCGCCGAAATATTGGCGGTCGAGCTTTTGCTGGAGTTGCTGGTCGCACTCTTTGACGCCTGCGTCGATTCCTGCAGCGTCACGGTGACGATGTCGCCAATGTTGCGGGCTCGGGAATCCGCAAACAAATCGAGGGTGCGGCCGGATTGATAGATCGACCCGTTGGGGATCACCGGTGGCAAGGCACTCTGCTGAATCACGGGCGCGTAGGCTTCATCACCCGGCTTAGGGGCGATCACCCCATCGCCGCACCCGACCAAGGCCAACGCCGATAATGCTAAGGAAATACGCAACATAATCAGCCCCCTACAACTGCTGGTTCAGGTAAGACAGCATTTGGTCAGCTGCCGAAATGACCTTGGAATTCATTTCGTAGGCGCGCTGCGTGGTGATCATGTTGACCAGCTCTTCAACGCTGGATACGTTGGAATTTTCCACCGCACCTTGCTCGAGGGATCCCAAGCCAACTTCAGACGGCGTGCCAATATTGGCAGGGCCGCTGGACTCGGTTTCTACGTAGTTGTTGCCGCCCATGGCCAGTAGCCCTTCAGGGTTGGCAAAGTCCGCCAGCGTGATGTTGCCGACGGCAGTTGATATACCGGTACCCTGCTCAACCGCGCTCACCGTACCGTCTTTACCAATGGTAATGACCGACGAGCCCTCGGGAATGTTGATCTGAGGCTCCAGCAAGTAGCCCTCTGAGGTGACCATGGCGCCATCTGAGTTGACCTGAAACTGGCCATCCCGGGTATAGCCGATGACACCATCTGGGCGCTGAATTTGAAAAAAGCCGCGGCCGTTAATGGCGACGTCCAGCGCTTGCCCCGTCACCTGCATGGAGCCGTTGCTAAACACCTTGCGGGTGCCGCTGATTTTGACACCGGTACCGATTTGGATACCCGAGGGTAATTGGGCGTCGTCACCGTTGGCGCCACCGGGTGCTCGCTCGACCTGATAAAGCAGGTCCTGGAACACGACCCGGTCTTTCTTGAAGCCGTTGGTTGAAACGTTGGCCAGGTTATTGGACACGACGGCGAGTGCCTTATCCTGGGCGGCGAGTCCGGTCTTGGCGACCCAAAGAGCTGCGTTCATATCAAATCTCCTGGCTTAATTGCTTGAAATGGCGTCATTGGCGCTGCTCTCGGCATCATCCAATCGACTCATTAAATTCACGCTCATCTCGAATTGACGAGACAAGTTCATTAGCTCCACCAAGGCAGACGCGCCATTAACGTTGGAGCCCTCTAGGAAACCGGACTGCACCGTGGCAGTCAGGTCCGGATCAGGCACATCACCTTTAAAGCGGATCAGCCCATCGTCACCTTTGTAGATGTCGGTTTGCTCCTCCGGCGTCACCATCTTTAGCCGGTCCAAGCGCACCAAGCCGCCACCGGGCGGCACAACGCTGACGCTGCCGTCCTGGCCGATGGAAATGCTTTCGTGGACTGGTATTGGGATCACCCCTAGCTCACCCACAACCGGCATCCCAGCCTGGGTCGTTAGCAGCCCCTCGGGGGAGACTTTGAAGTCACCATTTCGGGTGAAGGCTTCAGTGTTCGGGTCGTTGGGATCGGTCTGAACAGCGAATAAGGCGTTGCCACTGATGGCAACGTCCAAATCACGTCCAGTTTGCATCATTGGACCGGCCGTCATGTCCACACCGCCACCTGCTAGCTTGGCGTTGGCGCGGGCCCCGTACTCGCCGCCCGGGATATCTTGGCTGACCATCGTAAAGCGGTCTGCTTTGAACCCATTGGTGGCGGCGTTGGCCATGTTGTTTGCCACCAGTGCCTGTGCCCGCATCATGTTGGTTGCGGTCTGGCTGGCCATGTAGATGGCTTTATCCATGTTTCCTCCGATCGGCAACGATTTGCCGGTTCAATACGCTAAACGCCAAAAAATCAGCGCTCACGGAGAACAATACAAATACCGTGCCAGAAACAGAAAAGCCCCCAATTAAGGAGGCTTTTCAGGGCTTACGCCCGGTTCAAGCGGAGATTATCGCAAGTTCAAAATCGCCTGGGTGACGGTCTCTGCCGTTTCAATCACTTTGGCGTTGGCCTGATAGTTACGCTGGGCCGTAATCAAGCTGACCAGCTCCTCAGAGGTATCTACGTTTGATTCCTCCAGGGCACCCGCCTGAATGTTACCCAGTGTTCCGGTGCCCGGCTTACCGATCAATGCCGGACCCGAGGACGAGGTCTCAAGCCACGCCGAGTCACCTGAGGGGCTGAGGCCTTGCATGTTGGTGAAGTCGGCAATCGCAATCTGCGCCATCAATG
>CAKZQE010000104.1 GCA_937139465.1 uncultured Gammaproteobacteria bacterium | reverse complement strand
TCGGCACGTCCCCTGAAGCCATTGACCGCGCCGAAGACCGCGAGCGTTTTCAGCAAATGGTTGAGCGCCTGAACCTGCGCCAGCCCCCCAACGCCATTGCTCGCTCGACTCAGGAAGGCGTGTTACTGGCCAAGGACATTGGGTTCCCGTTGGTCGTTCGCCCGTCCTACGTCTTGGGCGGCCGGGCCATGGAAATCGTGTACTCCAGTGCCGACCTTGAGCGCTACCTAAAAGAAGCGGTGGTCGCCAGTGACGACAGCCCAGTGTTGCTCGATCGCTTCTTGGATCAGGCCATTGAAGTCGATGTTGACTGTGTCAGCGACGGCGAACAGGTCGTGATCGGTGCGATCATGCAGCACATCGAGCAGGCCGGGGTTCACTCCGGTGACTCCGCGTGCTCACTGCCGCCCTACAGCTTGGCGGCGCACCTGCAGGATGAAATCCGTGACCAGGTTAAACGCATGGCGGTTGAGCTGGGCGTGGTTGGCCTGATGAATGTTCAGATGGCCGTGCAGGGCGAGGACATTTTCGTGATCGAAGTGAACCCCCGTGCCTCGCGGACGGTGCCCTTCGTGTCCAAAGCGATCGGCCCGAGTCTGGCGAAAATTGCCGCCCGATGCATGGCGGGACAAACGCTGGAATCACAGGGTTTCACTCAGGAAATCATTCCTCCGTACTACTGCGTCAAAGAAGCGGTTTTCCCCTTCGCTAAGTTCCAAGGCGTTGACCCGATACTAGGGCCGGAAATGAAGTCCACCGGCGAGGTCATGGGCGTTGGTGAAAGCTTCGATGAGGCATTCGCGAAAGCGACGGCGGGTGCCGGCGAGGTGGTTCCGACCGAAGGGCGCGCTTTCATCAGCGTCCGTGATGGCGACAAACCGGGCGCGATTGAGTTGGCGCGATCGTTGTTGGCACTGGGTTTTGACGTGTGCGCAACGCGCGGCACGGCGGCGGCCATGGCTGAAGCCGGTGTCGAGGTTGAGCTGGTCAACAAGGTTAACGAAGGCCGTCCGCATGTCGTGGACATGCTCAAGTCCGACCAGATCCAGTTTGTGGTGAACACCACCGAAGGTCGCCAGGCGATCAATGACAGCGCCCAAATTCGCCGTGCGGCGCTGGGTAACAAGGTCTGCTACACCACGACCTTGTCAGGCGGCGAGGCCTTGGTCCGCGGCTTGGTATTCGGTGAAGAGCGTGAAGTGCGCTCGTTGCAGTCGCTGTACGCGCGCACGAACTGATGGGCGTCGCAATTCCGGGCGTCATGGGGCGCATGGGCAAAGTGCTGGCCCAGGCGGTTAGCGAGCATGAACAGCTGAGCCTTGCCGGTGGCACCGTGCGCCCGGGCTCGGAATTCGTCGGCCAGGATGCCGGGGCGCTGATCCTGGGACGTCGCTGCGATGCGCCGATTGCGGACTCGCTCGCCGCAGTCCCGGGTGTCAGCGGCCTGATCGATTTCACCAGCCCTGAACTGTTGCCAACGCATCTGGATTGGTGTGTCGCCAACGGTGTCCCGGCGGTGATCGGAACCACGGGCCTGAACGCCGAACAAAAAGCGTTGATTGGCGCCGCGGCGACGTCGATTCCGGTCGTGTTTGCTCCCAACATGAGCGTCGGCGTCAACGTGATGCTGCGCTTACTTAAACTGGCAACGGAGTTGGTCGGCGAGCACTCGGATATTGAAGTCATCGAAGCCCACCACCGCCATAAGAAAGACGCGCCCTCGGGCACCGCGGTTCGGATTGGTGAGGTGTTAGCCGATGCCATGGGCTGGGAGTTGGACGACGTGGCGGTCTATGGTCGCGAGGGCATAACGGGAGAGCGTCCGCATCGCCAAATTGGCTTCGAGACCATCCGTGCCGGTGACGTGTTTGGAGATCATACCGTGCTGTTTGCGGCCGACGGCGAGCGCCTTGAAATCACCCACAAGGCGTCCAGTCGCATGACGTTTGCCACGGGGGCCGTGCGCGCCATGGCGTGGTTGAAGGGTAAGCCAGCGGGTCTGTACGGAATGGACGACGTCATCGGGCTTGGCTAGGGCTCCGGTGGGGCTCAATGTCGTATGGACTCCAGTACTAGGCAGGACAGCAGGGTTTTGGACAGTGAACTGCTCCCGGTTTAGTCTGTGAAGTAATTCACACCCGGAGCCGGTTACATGAAAGTCCTGTCTGCCCTCGTTCTTAGTCTTTTCACCACCTTTGCGTTTGCTGCCGAATTAACCATCGTCGGGAAGGATGGCTCGCGCGATGTCGTCGACGCTGACGTGTTGGCCGAGCGCTTCCCGGCGGAACCCTTCACCACGGCCAACCCCTGGGTCCCAACCCCTTTGGAATACACGGGTATTGACCTGCAAGCCCTGCTCGACGCCTATGGCCTGGACGATGTGGCGGTTCGATTGTCGGCGATCGACAACTACTCCGTGGTGATGCAACCCGGGGAACTGGCGACGCTTAAGCAGTCGATGCTGGCCATTACCAAGGGCGGCAAACCTCTCAGTCGCCGCGATTTCGGCCCGTCATGGTTGATGATGAACTTTGATGCTTATCCAGAAATCGATGTTGAGCGCACGCGAAACCTGAGCGTTTGGCAGCTGACCGAGATCCGACCGGAGTAATGAAAC
>CAKZQE010000103.1 GCA_937139465.1 uncultured Gammaproteobacteria bacterium | reverse complement strand
CCTCGATAGGCACCTCCACAATGGGGGTGCTGCCCTCGAGGGTTTGGGTGAAGTGCTGTACCACACCGTAACGCTCAACGGTGATCAGGGCCTGGGCGCCGGGGGCAACACTGGCGTCGATCCGCAGCCGGTCGCCGCCGGCGATGCCGCCCGGTGGGTGCAGTAAATAACTGTGGCAGACGGGGCCCTCGGGGTAAAAACAGCGCTGCACGGCCAGGGGGCCGAGGCGCTCGCGCTTGACCAGTGCCGTGGCCTGAGGTCGTGGCTCAAACCCGAGCTTTAATGAGGCCTGCCAGGTGCCCCGGTCAGTGGCCTGGGCGTTATCTGGGTCTTTGGCAGTGGGTGTCGCGGTTATGGTCAACGAAAAAGCCGTACGTCGAAGAGGTGCGGGTGGTGTAGCGAGAAACGTGCCAAAGCTTTTTGGGGTGATCCAGTGTCCGCTGGCTGCGCGGACGCTCTATATTGGTGCTTGATCGGCGCCCGCACGGTGACAACCGCATTGTCTTGGTGCGTTGACCTGGGGTTTTGGGGTGCAACCTGCGTTGTATTGGTGCGCGGTGGCGGGCGTTCAGCCCGTCGATCGGCTCCATTCGTTGTGCCAGGGCGCGCGCAGCAGTGGGTCCAAGTCGTTAAGGGAGTGCTCATCGGGGCTGGCGACGGCACGAATGAGGACTGAACTGACCCAGCGATGCCGGATGAAGTTAACCCGGGTCGGGTCCGCCAGAAAGTGTTTGCCTGTCAGCAACAGCAGCGGCGCCACCTGATCCGGCGCTAAGTGATAGTGCGGGCGCAGGCGGATTTGGATAACCAACCCCTGATGAATCCCGGGCGGGCGGGGCGACCGTAGGCCGCTGGGTAGGTCCGTTTCAATCGCCTCGGCTGCCTCGCGGAAGCTGACGCTGAGTTTGTTCGAATAGAAGCTCGTGGATTCGTCCTCGGACCACCACCAGTTCTCGAGATTTTCAATCTCTGGGTCGTGCCAGGACTGGTTCATGGGATGCGCCTCAGTTTTCATGTCGTTTTCGGATGGCCAGCGTAGCAATCGGCACCTGTCCTTCTTCAAACGGGATCACATGCCTAATAAAACCGCCGTCACGTTTTGGTTCGGCCATCCCCGGGGCCTCCGTGGGCAAAAAATCCATGTCGCGGATTTAAATATACAAAGTGTATTTTTTGGTAGTGTGTCGAGATGAGTAAGTCAAAACCTAAGGCGCACCTGCGCGATTACATCTGCCATCAAGTGCTGTCGGTGGCCTGGCCGCCCGGGCATAGCCTGGACGAGGCGGCCCTGTCTGAGCAGTTCGGTGTGTCGCGCACGCCGCTGCGTGAAGTGTGTCGAGACCTGGCCGGCCAGGGTTATTTGTTGGTTCAGCCCAACCGCAATACGCGGGTCGCTGACCTCAGCCATGAAACCCTGCGGGAGTTTTTTCAAACAGCGCCCATGGTGTATTCCGCGGTATTGAATCTGGCCGCGCAGAACCGAACTGACGCGCAGTTGGCGCGATTGATCGCGATTCAAGCGGACTTTGTGGCGGCCTTGGGCGCCGGGGATGGCGTCGCCCGGGCGCTGGCGAATCACGCCTTCCACAAGCAAACGGCTGTGATGGCCAACAACCGCTACCTGCAGCCGAGCTTTGAGCGGTTGCTGATCGATCACACCCGAATTGCGCACCATTTTTACCAAGCCGATGCAGGCGACATGGACACGGACACCGCGTGCAATCAGCACCAATGGATGATCGACGCCATTGCCGCGCGCGATGGGGCTCGCGCGGGTCAGCTGGCGCTGGATCACTGGGCGCTGTCGCGTGATCGCTTTGCCCAATTTGTTATGCCCCCGGCGCTGGACGCCCAAGGAGAAACCTAAGTGATGCAATTTGAGGGCATTTATACGCCCGTGGTGACACCGCTGGATGCGTCCGGCGACATTGACTACGACGCCCTGGGGCGGCACATCGACCGCTTGGTTGAGGCCGGCGTGCATGGGGTGATCTCGGGCGGCTCGACCGGTGAGAACTACGCCCAGACCACGGAGCAGCGACTGCAGCTGGCGGATTTCACCCATCAGCGCTTGGACGGGCGGCTGCCGTTAATTGTGGGTACGGGGACGTTGCGCACACAGGACTCGATTGCCCTGGCCGAGGGCGCCGCCAAGATCGGGGCGGATGCCATTTTGTTAGCGACGCCGCCCTATTCAGTACCGACTGAGCGCGAAAACGCCATGAATGCGTTGACGATCGACCGCGCCGCGGATTTGCCGATCATGCTCTACAACTACCCCGGACGGATGGGGGTGCACATGGGCGAGGCGTTTTTGGACATCGTCGGGCGCTCGCGCAATGTCTGTGCGATCAAAGAAAGCTCGGGGGATATTAATCGGGTGCACCTGCTGGCCCGCGACTACCCGCACATCCAGCTGTCCTGCGGGATGGACGACCAAGCGCTTGAATTTTTTGCCTGGGGCGCGCGGTCGTGGGTGTGCGCCGGGTCGAATTTCTTGGCCGCGGAACACGTGGCGCTCTATCAGGCCTGTGCGGTGGAGGGCGATTTCAGCAAAGGCCGCCGCATCATGTCCGCGATGATGCCGCTGATGCGGGTGCTGGAGCAGGGCGGCAAGTTCATCCAGTGCGTCAAGTACGGCGTCACCCTCGGTGGGCTCGACACCGGTGGGCTGATGCCGCCGCTGCAACCGCTTAACAAAGACGACAAACGCCAGATGGACCAGGTCATCCGCGTCCTGAAAACGACCATTGCACGCATCCAAGCCGAGGGATAATCCATGCCATTGCTGACAAAACACGAATACCAGTCCATCGCTGCGGCGCTGCCCTTGCCCAGCAACGCCTTTATCAATGGCGCGTCTCGGCCCGCGGCATCGGGGAAGCGGTTTGACACCAGTAACCCCGCCACCGGTGCGGTGCTGTCGAGCATTGCAGCCTGTGATGCCCGCGATGTCGACTTTGCCGTTGAAAAAGCGCGCGAAGCCTTTGACGCCGGTGTCTGGCGAGGGCTGCACCCGGGCGAGCGCAAGCAGACACTGATCAAGTTGGCGAAACTGGTGAAACGCCATGCCCGGGAATTGGCGGTTATGGAGTCCCTCGATTCGGGCAAGCCGATCAGCGATTGCGAGCTCATCGACGTGCCGGAGTTCGTGCACACGCTGATCTGGCATGCCGAGGCCATCGACAAGCTGTATGACCAAACCGCGCCGGTGGGCAACGACACCATGGCCATGGTGGTGCGCGAACCCATTGGCGTCGTCGCGGCGGTGCTGCCCTGGAACTTTCCGCTGTTGATGCTGGCCTGGAAGATGGCGCCGGCCTTGGCGGCCGGGTGCAGTGTGATTGTGAAACCGGCGGAACAAACCAGCCTGACGGCCCTGCGGATTGCTGAATTGGCCGGCGAAGCGGGCATCCCGGCCGGAGTTTTTAACGTCGTTACGGGTGACGGTCCCAGTGTCGGTGAGCCCCTGGGGCGCCACCCGGATATCGACATGGTCAGTTTCACAGGCTCGACGGAAACCGGCCGGCGCTTTTTGCATTACGCGGCCGACTCGAATCTGAAACAGGTCGTTTTGGAAATGGGCGGCAAGAACCCCTGCATCGTGATGGATGACGCGGTGCACCTGGATCGTGTGGCCGATCAGGTCTGCAACGGTGCGTTTTGGAACATGGGCGAAAACTGTTCGGCGGCGTCGCGCTTAATCGTCCACGCAGACATCAAGGACGCGCTGCTTCAGCGTGTGCTCGAGCGGCTTCGGGAGTGGCGCTTAGGTGATCCGCTGGACCCAACGACCCGTTTGGGGGCGATGATCGACGCGGAACACTTCGCTAAGGTGACAGGCTACTTAAAGCAGGCCACCCACCCCATCGCAGGCGGTCAAACCCATGGCGGTACGCATATCGAACCGACCCTGGTTGAAGTCGACCGCGGCGATGCGTTGGCCCGAGAGGAAATCTTTGGCCCGTTGCTGAGCGTGATCACCGTGGACAGCTTTGATGAGGCGATCGCCGTGGCCAATGACACCCAATACGGGCTGGCGGCGTCCTTGTTCACGTCCAGCGTCAAGCGTGCTATGCGCGGCGCCCGGGCGATTCAGGCCGGCACGGTGACGGTTAATTGCTTCGGTGAGGGTGATATCACCACGCCATTTGGCGGCTATAAACAGTCAGGGTTTGGTGGGCGTGACAACTCGCTTCACGCCCACGACCAGTACACCGAGCTGAAAACCATTTGGCTCGATTTGTCCGACGATGACTTAGAAGGCAGTGTCGACTGATGCAGGTTCGGCGGCTGCCCGTGGACCCGGGCCCTGCGGCCTGGAACGCGCTGTTGCCCCCGGCGCCTGCGCATTCGCCGGTGTCGGGTCAGGTCGACGCCGATGTGGTGCTGGTCGCCACCGGCCGCAAACCATTCACAGACAAACTGGGTCTGGACGCCGCGGGCGTCGAGACCAACAAAGGCCCTTGTTTGCGCGTCGCCAAACGCCCAGCGGCTTTTTTCACGGCGTTTAATCGCACGTCCCAGACGCACATAGTGCTGTCCGTGGAGGCGGATACTAGCTCATTCCCGGAACTTAAAAACCGCACGTAGCTCGTGGCTTTCCTGTGCCCGGAGAGCACCGCCACCGCCTCTTGAGGGTACCGCAGGTCGAACAAGTGCACGCGGTGGTCCGCGCACCCCACGGCGAGTTTGTACGCGTCGTTCGGTCCGAATCGCGCGCAGCACACGTTG